>NZ_AZSJ01000004.1:300000-531629 GCF_000516555.1 Afipia sp. P52-10
ACTGTGATCGCAATAGCCAGCGCACCGCAGGCGACCGAAAGAAATTCCGTCTCACCGATCGAGCCCTTTTTCCCCACGATCACGAGCAGCACCAGGACGACCAGCCCTTTCCACAGCAGTTCGCGCGTTCCATCGGTCAGCAGTGTTCTCACCGCGAAACGGGCGAGATGACTGCCAAAGGCAATGATGGAGTTTGCGACCAGATACAGGGACGCCGCGACCATCAGGCTCTTGCTTTCCTGCAGCAGAAAGGAGCCGGTGAGAAACAGGCATGTCGCGGTCAGAACCGGAATGACGCTGACGATCTGCAACGAGAACAGCGCCGCGCCGTGTGCAAGCTCGGGAGAGTCCGCTGCCGCGTATTGATTCAACGACCTGAGGACGAACATCTCCTGCCCGAAGACCGCGAAGACGCCTCCCATCTGCGTGATGCTGAGCCACATCGCGAGATGGCCGAAATCGTGAGCCGACATCGCACGCGCAGCCAACGACAGCATCGCAAAGGAGGCAGCGCCGGCACCAACCTGGATCAGGATCGATCCGGATAAGGCCTGCGCGATATCGCCGCCAACCCGCCTGGCGAGTGCTCTCACAGAGGTCTGTATCACGAGCAACAATGAAAACTTCTCCACACACACGGCTGGTCGTCCCAACCACGTAGACGTGGGGTAATAAGCCACCGAAGGCCTTACCCTTTGTATTTTGATTGATCTAAAACCGGCCCTGTTCATTAGGCTTTTGTTAAGCCTGCCGGAGATGCGGCCGCCCCTGTTGCAACCGCCGTTATTTACGCATTTACCTACAATCCCCGATAACGAGCCGCAACACGAATGCGCGTTCAAGGGGCTTCAATCACGCAAACGTAACAGTCGATTAACCATAAATCCTTACCGTCGGCGCGTCTCCGAGCGTGCTGATTTGGACGAGACTTGAGCTGGAGTGCGTATGATGTCGGGCAGGCAGGCGGCAACGGGGCCGATTGACCGGCTGCCCTCCAATCCCACACCGCGGGGAAGCGGCACGTACACCCAGGCTCCCGACGCAAGGCGCTCCGCAGCCAGCATCCTGCTGTCCCCTTCTGCCCTCTTCGGCATTCTCCGTCGAAATCTCATCCAGATCATTGCGGCTGCGCTGGCGCTGTTCACGCTGGGCGCCGTGCTGCTGATGGTCCTTCCCGCCCGTTACACCGCGACATCACTGGTGCTGGTGGACCCGCGCGAGCAGAGGATCACCAATGAGCAGGATGTGCTGCCCGGCATCGGCCAGGACACGACGGCGCTGCAAAGCATCATCGAAATTGCAAAATCCGACGGATTCATGATTCCGATCATCGAGAAACTCGATGTCGCCAACGATTCCGAGATATCGGGCGGCGAAACGAATATCGCCAAGCTGCTGACGCGGTTTCGTGGCCGCCTCGACGTGGCGCGCCGCGGGATTACCTACGTGGTTGCGATCTCGTTCACATCAAACAATCCGGACAAGGCCGCGCGATACGCCAACACCATTGCCGAAGCGTTCGTCGCCAGCCAGGCGAAATCCCGGGCCCTTGCCACTGAGGAAGCTGCCGACTGGCTCAACAATCGCTTGAACGCCCTCCGCGATCGCCTCAAGACGTCCGAGGATGCCATCGCCGCCTTCAAGGCGGAGCATCGGATTGTCGACGCCGGAAGGGATAGCACCACGCGGCAGATCCGCGCGACGGAGCTCAGCCAGCAAGTCTCCGCCGCGAAACTGCGCACCGAAGAGGCCAAAGCGCGTTATGACCAGGTGCAGCGAGATATGCGCGCGAACGTCGATGCCTCCATGGGATTGCGTTCGGAATTGTTGACGACGCTACGCGCACAGCGCACGCAGTTGAATGACCAGATCGCACAGAAGCGGGCCGTGTTCGGCGATCGGCATCCCGATCTCGTCATCGCGCTCAATCAGCGGGACGAATTGGGGCGCCAGATCGAGGCTGAACGACGGCGTATCGTTCAGGCGGCCAAATCCGACTACGAAACCCTTCGCGATCAACAGAAGCAGCTCGAAGGCCTTCTGGCGACGGTCGAGGCCGAGATGCTGACGACGGCCCAGGCTGCGGTGAGGTTGCAAGATCTGCAGCGCGAGGCCGACGCAAACCGAAGCATCTACGAACAATTCCTCGCCCGCTACAAGACGACAAGCGAACAACGCTCGCTCCAGACTTCGCAAACACAGGTGGTTTCGCTGGCGACGGCCCCCGCCCGACCCAATCGCCCGCCGACCTCCCTCTTGCTTGCAGGCATTGCGCTTGCCTCGGTGTTGGCTGCCGTCACTGCTACCCTCGCTCTTGCGATCACGGGTGCGAGATTGCCGATGCTGCCCTTGAAGCTGCCGGTTCTTACCTCGCCCGCCCTTGCCGAAGACCCGAAGGTCAAGGCCGCACTCGACCTGCCGGTTTGGGGCGTGATCCCGACCAAGGCCTATGCGAGCGAATTCAGATCGCCCCGCACGCACGGCACCTCGCCGGAGATCAAAGCCAACCTGACGGAACTTCTGGAGAGGATCGCCCTGTCCCGCGGTCTCCGGGGGCAGGTTGTGCTATTCCTTACCGGCAGCACTCCTGCCGGCGAAACCGCCATTGCCGATGCACTGAACGCACTTGCCATTGAACAGGGAATGTTGAGCGTGCTGATCCAAGTCGAACAGCGATCAGCGTCGCAAACGTCTGCGTTCCTTGCGACCGGGATCGACGCGGTCCCCGTGCGCACGACGATTTCGTCGTTGAGCTCGCTTCTGTCCGAGCCCGACAGCTCTGACCGGGCGCGGCATGGGGACATGAAATCGGAGTTCGACGTGATCGTCATCGACGGTACGTCTGTCGAGTCCACGAAGGACATCGCGCATTTGGCAGACTACGTCGACTTCGCAGTCTTTGTCGTCGAAGGACGTACACACGACACCAGGCGCCTGGCCGATGCCCTGGATGCGCTCGCGCGCAATCGCAAGATCGAGACCGGTGTCATCATCGATCAACAGCCCGCCGCGGCCTGAAGCAAAACTAAAGCGCGATAAGGCTGAAGACCTCATCGCGCTTCGGGCAAGCAGGTTGACGGGCCGAACGGATCAGCCGGAGCGCGTCAGCAGCAGATAGAGGGCCGGCGGATTGGTCTTGATGTAGCGCTGCCCCAGCCGCACGGGCTCCAGCCACGCCCGCCACAGCCACTCAAGGCCGACCTTCTGCATCCACGACGGCGCCCGCACTCTGGCACCGGAAACAAAATCGAACAGTCCGCCGGAGGTCTTGATGACGCCGACGGACGTCAGCCGATGGCGGTTGCGAACGACAAAGGACTGTTCGTGGGGCACGCCCATCGAAACCCAGAGGATGTCCGGAGCGAGCGTTGCGATCTCTTCGCAGGCAGCCTTTTCTTCCTCGAGGGAGTTGAAGAAGCCGTTCCGGCGGCCGACGAGCTTCAGGTTCGGAAACTGCTTCTGCACTGTCTCGGCCGCCGCCTTGTTGACCGCTTCGGTGGCGCCCAGCATGAACACAGTGGCACCACGGCGTTCGGCTTCCGCATTGACGTCATTGAACAGGTCGGTCGTCGCAACGCGCTCGGGCAATGCCACCTTGCATTTCAGCCGCGAGACGAACACATGCGGCATGCCATCGGCGTGGATCGCATCGGCCTGCATGAACAGCGAACGCAACTCCCTGTTCACCGCGCAGTTATAGGTGACTTCGCCATTGGTCGATGTCAGATACGCCGGATAACGCCAGAGTCCCTTCCGCCGCAGCGCCTCATCCACCATCACCTTCGCGCTTCGCGCCCGGTCAACGACGGCGACCGGAAGACCGCCCAAGCGAATCCGGCGCCAGCGTCGAAACGGATTTCGACGGCGGTCCGGCGCCACTCTGCGATCGTCCCCACCGATCAACTCGCGCAACTGCGCGGGCGGCATATAGGCCGAAACCCGGCGCTCGGCATTTCGCCTTTCACGCTTGCGTGGCGCACATGAGGCAGTTGGCTCAGACGTTTGAAGCGACATGGCTGATGCATCCGGCAGGGTGTTTCCGGCGGCATCAAAGAGAAGCTTCAGACTTAAATCAATGATATTCGGAACACGGCGTTAAGTAAGGTAAATATCTGAATTTACTTCTCTTTCCCTGTTCCAAAACCGGAAATCCGCGCGCCTGCTCGCCCCAAAATGGATCATACCTGCGCCGGGATGGAACACCGTCCGATTGACTGCAAGCCCCAGTTATTTTGCACGCCTGCGATCGCTCGCGATCAGCCGCTTTTCCCAATCGAGCGCGTGCCGAACGATCTCGGCGAGATCGTCATGACGAGGCTTCCAGCCAAGCACATTCTTCGCCCGATCATTGGCTGCCACAAGGATCGCAGGATCACCTGCGCGCCGCCCCTTCAACCGCACCTCGAAATCGACGCCGGACACCTGCTTCACCACGTCAACAACTTCGCGGACGGAATAGCCGCTTCCGTATCCAATGTTGCAGGCGAGGTTGTCGCCGCCATTGCGCAGGTAGCGGAGCGAATCCAGGTGGGCCTGAGCGAGATCGCTGACGTGAGCGTAATCACGAATGCACGAGCCGTCCGCTGTCGGGTAATCCGTGCCATAGACGTCCATTCCCGAACGCGAGCCAACAGCGGCCTGCACCGCGATCTTGATCAGATGCGTCGCCTGCGGCGAATTTTGTCCTGCCCGGCCCGCAGGGTCCGCCCCCGCAACGTTGAAGTATCTCAAAGCACAATATTTGAGCGGCGAGACTTTCGCCGTGTCGGCAAGCATCCACTCGATCGCGAGCTTCGAACGGCCATAGGGATTGATCGGCAAGGTCGGGCTGTCCTCGCGGATCGGCACCACCTCAGGCTCACCGTACACGGCGGCGGTCGATGAGAAGATGAAATTGGTGACGCCATGTTGCACGGCTGTCTCGATCAACGCGCGCGAGTTGACAGTGTTGTTGGCGTAGTAGCGTAACGGATCGGCCATCGACTCGGAGACGATAATGCTGGCGGCGAAATGAACGATGGTATCGATGCCTTGCTCTTTGATGATCGCACCGACCAGATCGGCATCGCCGCAATTGCCCTTGTAGAAAGGAACGTTCTGGGGCACGGCAAATCGTGCGCCGGTCGATAGGTTGTCAAGAACGACCGGAGCTTCTCCCGCGTCAAGCAAGCTCAGGACCATATGGCTTCCGATATAGCCGGCGCCGCCGGTCACCAAAATCCGTTTGTTCGCCATGACAACTCATCAATCATTCGCTTGATCTGCCGGACAAAACAGTCCGAGCGATCCTATATCCATCTTGCGTGGCGGCTCGCGGACTTGCAATCCGCAGCACCGGCCAGCCCAAACTTAGGATGAAGAAATATCGTCAACAGGGCGTGCCGGGCGATGGCCCTTGGCCAATCAGGTGCAAACGCAGTTAACAGTCTGGAACGAGCGCCGGCGAGGTTCAAGCATATCGCGTCATCGCAAGGCCAGAGACATCGATCTCCGGCGAGCGGCCAGAGAGCTGATCGACAAGCACGCGCGCCGATCCGCAAGCCATTGTCCAGCCGAGCGTTCCGTGACCCGTGTTGAGGTAAAGATTCCGATATCTGGTCGCGCCAATCACCGGCGGTCCATCCGGAGTCATGGGCCGAAGTCCGGTCCAGAACGTCGCCTGTGACAGATCGCCGCCACGCCCGAACAGATCACCGACTGAATGCTCCAGCGTCGCGCGGCGGGACGGATAGAGCGTCTTGTTGTAGCCCGCAACCTCAGCCGTTCCGCCGACGCGAATGCGATCACCAAGCCGCGTAATCGCCACCTTGTAGGTTTCGTCCATGACGGTCGATTCCGGCGCACCCGCAGGATCGACGATGGGAATTGTGATGGAATAACCCTTGATGGGATAAACAGGGATACGAAGTCCAATCTGCCGCAGCAGTAGAGGCGAATAGCTGCCGAGCGCCACCACATAAGCATCCGCCGCGAGATCACCTGCCGACGTCCGTATCGAAGATATCTCTCCGGCATTTGCAGCGATGGCCGTGACCTCCGTGTTGTAACGAAACACAACGCCCAAGTCTTCCGCTTGCGCGGCGAGCCGCTCGGTGAACATTCTGCAATCGCCGGTCTCGTCGCCCGGCAGACGCAAGCCGCCGACGAATTTGTCGCGCACCGCCGCCAGCGCCGGCTCGGCACGAATACATCCTTCGGGATCGAGCACTTCGTAGGCGACGCCATAGCTCTTGAGCACATCGATGTCGGCACCGACGCCGTCGAGCTGCAGCTGCGTCCGAAACAACTGCAAGGTACCACGCGCACGCTCGTCGTAGGCGATTCCGATTTCGTTTCGTAGATCTCTCAATACATCGCAGCTGTATTCAGCCAGCCGCACCATACGTCCTTTGTTCAGCGCATAACGATGGTGCGTGCAGTTGCGCAGCATACGCGCCACCCAGAGCCACATCGACGGATCGAGACGCGGCCGGATTACCAGTGGCCCGTGTTTCATCAACAGCCATTTCACCGCCTTGAACGGGACACCGGGCGCTGCCCACGGAGAAGCATAGCCGGGCGACACTTCACCAGCATTGGCATAACTTGTTTCCAGCGCCGGGCCCGGCTGGCGGTCGATCACCGTGACCTCGTACCCCTCCTTCGCCGCGTAATAGGCCGTCGTCACACCGATGACGCCGCCCCCAAGAACGATCACGCGCACAGCGGCCTCCAACCTTTGCCTCAGTCACCGGAACTCTCGCGCTCTATGATGCGGCATCCACGACGCCGATGATAGACCGCATAATCCTCAATCGACGACAAGCGTTTTGTCGGGTGAACCATCGATGGACACCAGGACGCTGCTTCAGCGATGGCGCACATCTGAAACAACCTCAACACTCCGGTTTGCACCTCTTCAAAAAGTCGGAGGCGTACATGCGCTGACCACCTCGCAGGCGACCGGTCCAACGCAGCGAAAGCGATGCGGACGGCGGCTTTCGAAATAATAGGCATCGCCGGGACCAAGAATCTTGCGCTGATCCTCGACGGTGACTTCCAGCCGGCCGCTCAGGACGATACCCCCCTCCTCTCCATCGTGCACCAGCGGGACTTTGCCAGTGTCCGAACCCGGCTCGTATCGTTCCTTCAGGATCTGCAACGCGCGCCCAAACAGATGATCGCCGACCTGGCGGTATGAAATCTTACCTTTGCCGATCTCGACCAATTCGTCGGATTGATAAAAAACCTTCTGCGCCTTGTCCGGCTCCATTGCGAAGAACTCCGCCAGCCCGATGGGAATGCCATCGAGAATGCGCTTGAGCGCGCCGACCGATGGATTGGTCTGGTTGGATTCAATCAGTGAAATCGTCGAGTTGGTGACGCCTACGCGCTTCGCCAGTTCACGCTGAGACAGCGCGTGCCGCATCCGAATGAAGCGCAACCGGCCGCCGATATCGATTGTCGTCATGCTCCACCGCCTGTTTCGGATGTTTAATAAACCAGAACATTTCTCCTGAAGTGGCACAATTTCAATAGGATAATACGAGAAAGAAAACGGCTTGTTGCATGATCCAAATCATGGCCCTGCTCGCCGCCTGCCAGGAGCTTCCGCCATGAACCAGCACATGCCTCAGAACTATCCAACACTCGACCACTATTGGATGCCGTTCACCGCCAACCGGCAGTTCAAGGCCGCGCCGCGCCTGCTGAGTTCGGCGGAAGGCATGCACTACACGACAATCGATGGCCGGCATGTGCTGGATGGGACGGCAGGGTTGTGGTGCGTCAATGCCGGTCATGGACGCAAGAGCATTGCCGATGCTGTCGATCGGCAACTGCGAACCCTTGATTACGCGCCATCATTCCAGATGGGCCATCCGATCGCCTTCGATTTCGCCCAGCGACTGGCCGGAATAGCGCCAGGTGGTAGCGCCGCTCAACTCGATCGCGTGTTCTTTACGAATTCCGGCTCGGAATCGGTCGATACCGCTTTGAAAATCGCTCTCGCCTATCAGCGTGCAATCGGCCAAGGCACACGATCCCGCCTGATCGGGCGCGAGCGCGGTTACCACGGCGTAGGCTTCGGCGGCATCTCGGTCGGCGGTCTTGTGAACAACAGGCGCGTTTTTCCGCTGCTGCCGGGAAGCGATCACCTGCCCCACACGCATGATCCGATCCGCAACGCCTTTGCAAAAGGTCTGCCGGAGCACGGCGCCGAACTCGCAGACGATCTCGAGCGTAAGATTGCCCTGCACGGCGCTGAAACGATCGCGGCCGTGATCGTCGAGCCAGTTGCCGGCTCTGCTGGAGTGCTGCTGCCGCCGAAAGGCTATCTCAAACGCTTGCGCAGCATCTGCAGCCGTCACGGCATTCTCCTGATCTTCGACGAGGTGATCACAGGATTCGGCCGCCTGGGAACAGCGTTTGCGACCGACTATTTCGGAGTCACGCCGGATCTCGTCACGACAGCGAAGGGCCTGACCAATGGTGCAATTCCGATGGGCGCGGTGTTCGCCAAACGTGACATCTACGACGCGCTGATGCATGGCCCGGGCCATCAGATCGAGTTGTTCCACGGCTACACTTACTCCGGTCACCCGGCCGCTTGCGCTGCGGGCCTTGCAACGCTCGACATCTATGAGACCGAAGGCCTGCTAACCCGAGGATCGGCCATCACCGAGGCGTGGCAGAGCGCGATGCACGGCTTGAACGGCCTGCCGCACGTCATCGACATTCGCGCGCTAGGTCTCCTCGCGGGCATCGAACTGGCACCGCGTCCCGATGCACCCGGCGCGCGCGCCTACGATGTGTTTCTCGATTGCCTCGCCAACGGTCTCCTGATCCGCGTGACGGGTGACATCATCGCCTTGTCGCCGCCACTGATCGTGGATGTCGGACAGATCGATCAGATCGTCACCACGCTTGGCAATGCGTTGAAACGAGCGGTTTGAGTGCGGCAACCGCCGCCGCTATCGCTTCAATCTCCGCGATCAAAGGGCGGCGTGCGCAGCACCGATAGCTGCCGCGTCCACCGGAAACTTTCGGCGCAGATACACGAACCGCAGTTTCGCAGGACGAATGCGCAATATCGAAACGCACGTCAATGAAATGAACTTTCTTTGTTCAGCATAAACTGAAACTGCCTAATCTCGCATCGCTTGCCGTGAAGCGGTTTCGTTCTCCGCACACACGCATTCACACGTTTTTGGCGCTCGGTGCATCCGAAAACGCGCGAACATTTTGATCTTTTCCTCTGCAATCCTGTCGGTCGTAATCTGCCATTGACGGTCTCGAAACGTCACCTCAAGCTGAGGAACTTGATCAGCATCAATGGCAGCCAAAATGACCACCAGCAAAGCCTTGCGCCAACGCGATATCGATCACGTCGTCCATCCCTACACTAACTTCAAGACACTCGCGGCGAACGGGCCGCTCGTCATCGAGCGGGGCGAAGGCGTCTACATTTACGACGACCAAGGGCGCCGTTACCTGGAAGGAATGGCCGGCCTCTGGTCGACATCGCTCGGCTTTTCGGAACCGAGACTTGCGGAGGCCGCAGCACGCCAGTTTGCGAAGCTGCCCTATTCGCAGATCTTCGGCGGCCGCTCGCACGAGCCGGGAATTCTGCTCGCGGAGAAGCTCACCAGCATCGCCCCTCAGGGCCTCAACCACGCCTTGTTCGCCAATTCTGGCTCGGAGGCAAACGACGCTGCTGTCAAGATCGTCTGGTACTACAACAATCAGCGTGGCCGGCCTGCGCGCAAGAAGCTCATCGCCCGCTATCAGGGCTATCACGGGGTGACAGTTGCCGCCGGAAGCCTCACCGGCCTACCGCATGTGCATGCCGACTTCGATCTGCCGATCGCGCAGCTCCGCCACACCGATTCTCCGAGCTATTATCACTACGCACGCGACAACGAGACCGTAGAGCAGTTCGTCGAACGCATCGCAGCCAATCTGGAAGACCTGATCCAGAAGGAAGGCCCAGATACGATTGGCGCGTTTTTTGCTGAGCCTGTAATGGGCTCGGGCGGCGTCATCGTTCCGCCACCCGGCTATTTCGAACGCGTGCAGGCAATCCTGAAGAAGTATGACATTCTGTTTGTCGCAGATGAAGTCATCACCGGCTTTGGCCGAACCGGCGAAATGTTCGGCTCGTTCACCTATGGGTTGAAGCCGGACATGATGAGCGTTGCCAAAGCCCTATCATCTTCCTATCTGCCGATCTCGGCACTTTTGATGACCGACGACATCTATAATGCGGTCGCCGACGGAAGTGCAAAGAATGGTGCGTTCTCACACGGCGTGACTTATGCGGCCCATCCGGTTTGCGCCGCTGTCGCCCTTGAAACACTGGCCATCTACGAAGAGCGCAACATCGTCGGCCACGTCAAGCAGGTGTCGCCACGGCTGCAGTCGGGATTGCAGGCGCTGCAGAACCATCCGCTGGTCGGCGAAGTGCGTGGCGTCGGCTTGCTTGGCGCCGTCGAACTGACCACGTCCAAAGCGGCGCGACGCGGCTTCGATCCGAAACTCGGCTTCGGTGCATATGTCCAGAACCGCGCGCTCGAACACGGCGTCGTGGTGCGCGCGATCCGCGACGCGGTCGTCGTCTGCCCTCCGCTGATCATCAACGACGCCGAAATCGAAGAACTGCTTGACGGACTGCGCCGGGCTCTGGACGATGGACTGACGCACGCGCGCAAGCAAGGCTGGCTCTAAGGAACCATACAATGGCAATGCGACGTAACTGGACGCCCCTCACTGCAGCCATCGGTCTTGCCCTCGGTCTTGCCATGACCGTCTGCACTGCGCATGCGCAGAAAAGCGGCGGCACTCTCAACCTGATCGTGCAACCGGAACCACCGACCATTAATCTTGGCATTAATCGGCTCGGCCCCACGTCGTTCGTTGGCAGCAAGATCTATGAGGGATTGATCACCTTCTCGCCCAAGCTCGAGCCCAAGCCCGTTCTCGCCGAATCGTGGACGATCTCGCCGGATGGCCTCACCTACACATTCAATCTGCGCAAAGGCGTCACCTGGCACGACGGAAAACCGTTTACATCCGCCGATGCCCTGTTCAGCTTCCAGAAATTTCTCCCGGCGGTGTTCTTCCGCTCCAAGCTGGTGCTCTCGGAAGCCGAGAGCATCACGGCACCCGATGATTACACCATCGTCTTTAAGCTGAAGGCGCCCTTTCCCGGGTTCATCCAGATTTTCGAGGCGACCGGCGGCACCATCATGCCAGCCCACCTCTATGAGGGCGTAACCGACTATCGCAACGCCGCCTCCAATCAGCAATTCATTGGCACCGGCCCGTTCAAGGTCGGTGAGTGGCGTCGCGGCAGCTTCATCCGCCTGGTCAAGAATGAGAACTACTGGGACAAGGGTAAGCCGTATCTCGACGATATCTACTTCCACGTCATTCCCGACGCCAACAGCCGCTCGATTGCCTTTGAAACCGGCAAGGTGGATGTCCTGCGCGCCGGCGATGTCGAGAATTTCGACATCAAACGCCTCGCCAGCGAGCCCAATGTCGAGCTGACCGACGCCGGGTGGGAGTTCCTGCAGCCGATCGGTTATTTGCACCTGAACAACCGCCGCAAGCCGTTCAACGACGTTCGCGTCCGGCAAGCCGTCGCCCATGCCATCGATCGCAAGTTCATTATTGAAACGATCTATGCCGGCTTCGGACGCGAGATCAACGGCCCGTTCTACAGCGCCAAGCCCTATCGCGATACGTCCGTCGAGACCAAATACGATTACGATCCGGAGAAGGCGAAGAAGCTGCTCGACGAAGCTGGCCTCAAGCCTGGTCCAGGCGGCGTGCGTGCAGAAGTCGATCTCATCCCGCTGCCTTATGGCGAGATGTGGCAGCGGCTAGCCGAATATACGCGGGAGGCGTTGGGCGCCGTCGGTATCAAGGCGAATATCGCTTCAGTGGACGTCGCTGGATGGTTTCAGCGGATGACCACGTTCAACTACGATGTGGGACATAATTTCGTCTACACGTTCGGCGACGCGTCGATCGGAATCAATCAGACATATTTGACCGTCAACGGCGACAACACCGGGACCACCGGCGGCAACGTACAAGGCTACTCCAATGCCGAGGTGGACGATATCCTGGTCAAGGCAGCCCACGAGAACGACCCTGCAGCGCGTGCAAAACTCTATTCGCGCTTTCAGGCCATCGTCACCAAGGAGGTGCCAATGGTCTGGACCCATGAGATGGTGTTTCCGACCATCTACCGTAAGAAAGTTCACAACCTCACCAGCACGGGGCTCGGAACGAATGAGAATTTCGCCGATGTCTGGGTGGATCGCTAACGAATTCGCTGACCTGTGAATCTCGAACGTATCCAGTTTCTGTTCTGGCGGCTGGTGAAAAGCCTAGCGGTCCTGCTTGCCGTCATCGTCCTGAACTTCGGCATCTTGCGACTGGCGCCGGGCGATCCGGCGCTGGTTCTCGCCGGCGAACAAGGGGCCGCCGACGCAGCCTTCGTCGATCAGATCCGCAAGGATTTCGGTCTGGATCGATCGATCCCTGAACAGCTCGGCGTCTACATTCGCTCGCTGGCGACGCTCGATCTCGGACTATCGTTCCGTGAGCGGCGACCGATCTGGGATATCATCAGCGAACGCCTGCCCGCGACGCTACTGCTGACGCTCACGGCCTTCATCCTGTCGCTTCTGATCGGCATACCGCTCGGCGCCTTGGCGGCACGAAAGCCACACGGCACGCTTGATGTCGTCCTGACGACCATCTCGACGGCATTCTTCGCCATGCCGCTGTTCTGGACCGGCCTGCTGGCGATCATCCTGTTTTCAGTTTGGCTCAACTGGCTCCCCTCCTACGGGATGGTTACAGTTGGCGCGCCGCTAAGCGGATTTGCAATGCTCAAGGACATCATTGCGCACCTGACGTTGCCGGCCCTCACCCTCGCTCTCTTCTATATCTCGATCTATCTGCGCATCACCCGTGCCGCCGTCATCGATGTCATGGGCAGCGATTATGTCCGGACGGCACGGGCCATCGGCCTTCCTGCCGGACGGATCTGGCGCCAGCACATTCTGCGGAACGCGTTGCTGCCGGTCATTACCTTTGCCTCGCTGCAGGCGGGTCATCTGATCGGCGGCTCGATCGTCATTGAAACCGTGTTTGCTTGGCCCGGAATTGGCCGCCTCGCCTTCGACGCGCTATTGCAGCGCGACTATAACCTGTTGCTTTCGGTGTTCTTTGTCTCGTCGGTTGTCGTGATGGCGTTCAACTTCCTTGCCGATATCCTCTACGTGCTGGTCGATCCACGCATTGAGGCCGGAGCCCCCACGACATGATCGGCCTGCTACGAAGCTTCGCGTCGCGGCCCTCGACACTGCTCGGCCTGTCGGTCTTTCTTGCCGTCATAGCGATCGCAGTGGCCGCTGACCTTCTATATCCCGGCAATCCGTTCCGGATGGTCGCTCGTCCAAACCTGCCGCCGATGTCAGCCGGCTATCTGCTGGGCACCGACATGCTCGGCCGCGACCTGACGGCAGCAGTTGTTCATGGCTCCCGCGTGACGCTGACGATTGCCGGTTTCGCAACCCTTTTAGCCGTCGCCATCGGCACCGTCATAGGCGCGCTATCCGGGTACTACGGCGCCCTCGTTGACGACGCGAGCATGCGCGTGACCGAGTTTTTCCAGGCCATTCCGAGCTTTCTGTTCGCCATTGTCCTGGTCGCCGTCGTATCGCCGTCGCGCCTGTCCGTCATAGTGGCCATCGCCATCGTCAGTTGGCCTTCGGTCGCGCGCCTCGTCCGCGCAGAGGTCCTCAGCCTGCGCACCCGCGACTTCGTGCGTGCTGCCAAGGTTGGCGGCCTGTCCGACACGCGCATTCTCTTCACCCATGTTCTGCCGAACACCATGTCGCCACTGCTTGTCAGTGCCTCGGTGGTGATGGCGACCTCGATTCTCATCGAGTCCGGCATCAGCTTTCTCGGCCTGGGGGACCGCAACGCCGTCTCCTGGGGCTACCTGATCGGAACCGGCCGGACCGCTATCCGCGTCAACTGGTGGCTCTCGGCATTTCCAGGGTTCGCGATCTTTCTCACGGTGTGGTCGCTCAACCTCGTCGGCGACGGCCTAAGCACCTGGCTCGATCCGCGCAAAACGCAAGCGGCCCGCGCATGACGGATATCCTGCTCTCCATCGATCGGTTGAGCGTAGCGCTTCCGGCAGGATCGGACCGGCCCTACGCGATCGAGAACGTGTCGCTCTCGCTGGCACGCGGGGAGACAGTGTGCGTCGTCGGCGAGTCCGGTTCCGGAAAATCGGTGCTGGCCCAAGCCACGATGGGGTTACTCCCAGACAACCTGCCCATAGCGACAGGCCGCATCGTCTTCGACGGAAAGGAGCTGACGGGTCTCTCCGAGAGAGAGTATCGCAATGTTCGCGGCGTCCAGATCGGCATGATCTTTCAGGAGCCGATGACATCGCTCAATCCGGTGCTAACGATCGGTGCGCAGATCGATGGCGCATTGGCCGCCCACGGCACGCTTTCCTCCGCGCAACGGCAGGCGCGCGGCCTCGACCTTCTGAAGATGATGAGGCTGCCGTCGCCGGATACGATCGGCCGACGCTATGTGCACGAGCTTTCCGGGGGACAGCGACAACGCGTGATGATCGCGATGGCTCTGGCAAACAATCCCAAGCTCTTGATCGCCGACGAGCCGACAACCGCACTCGACGTGACGACCCAGAAGGAAATTCTCGCGCTGCTTGCGACGCTGCGCCGGGAACTGGATCTCGCTGTCCTGTTCATCACGCACGATTTCGGCGTCGTGGCGGAGATCGCCGACCGCGTTGTCGTCATGAAGAGCGGTCAAGTCGTCGAACAGGGACCGGTGAACACGATCCTTCGCAGCCCGAGCGATGCATATACGCAACGACTGATCACTGCCGTTCCGCAGCTGTCGCCGTCAGTCACCACCTCCAGACCGGAAGGCCCGACGGTCCTGCAAATCGATGGCCTGACCAAGGTTTACAAGGGGCGCGCCAACTGGCTCGGCACCCGGCGGGACAGTGTGCGCGCCCTGGATGATGTCCGCCTTGCTGTTCACCGCTCAGAGGTTGTCGCCATCGTCGGCGAATCCGGCTCCGGAAAGTCCACGCTGGCACAAATCGTCACCGGCCTTCTCAATCCCGATGCCGGGCACGTCCGGCTGAACGACCAGGACCTGTCGTCCCTCTCGCGGCGCGCACGCCGCCGGCTGGCGCCCAAGATTCAGATGGTGTTCCAAGATCCGTTTTCCTCCCTTAACCCACGCCACACGATCGAGCGGATCATCACCGAAGCGCCGATCGTGCACGGCGCGACACCCGCGGAAGCCAAGGCGGACATGCTACGCCTTCTCTCGCTCGTCGGCCTCGATGCATCGGCGGCGGCTCGCTATCCTCACGCCTTTTCCGGCGGGCAGCGGCAACGCATCGGCCTTGCCCGTGCGTTGATCTTGAAGCCCGACCTTCTCGTCGCGGACGAGCCAGTGTCCGCGCTGGACGTCTCTGTGCAACAGCAGGTCCTGGCGCTGCTTGCCGATATCCGACGCACTTTAGGTCTCTCGATCCTTTTTATCACCCACGACTTGCGGGTCGCAGCGACCGTGGCAGACCGGATTGCCGTCATGCAGCACGGGCGCATTGTCGAGCAAGGACCCGCGGCGGCGATTCTGGATCGACCGACGTCCGACTATGCGCGTACGCTGCTGGCGGCGATCCCCGGCCTGGCCTGGGAGCGTGGTCGCACCACGCATGAAGCGCCTTCGATCTCCGCCACGTCCTCCAAGCCGGCACGCCCCCATTGAAGAACCGCAAACAGGAACACGCCCATGCTTGTCGTTTACTCGGACAGCCACAAACTGCATTCGCCTCGGACCGCTGTCTATCGCGGGGTTCCCGCGAATTACATGGAAATCAGCGAGCGCGCGGACGCGCTGGTTGGCCTCGTTCGCGCCAGGAACCACGACGTGAGGGAGCCGCGTCATTTCGGGCTCGCTCCGGTCGCGAAGATTCATACGCCCGACTACATCGCCTTCCTGCAGAACGCCTATGCCAACTGGCACAAGATCGTCGCAGCTGGTGGCAACGCGTCGCGTGACGTCGCCGCCCACGGGTTTGCCGTACGCCAGATGAACGAGCGGCCGACCAGCTTTCAGGGGCAGCTCGGATATTATCTCTCGGGTTCCGGCGTTCCGATCCAGGAGCACACATTCGACGCCGCAGTGACATCGGCACATGTCGCCGTCGAAGCGGCCGAAGCGATCATCGCCGGCTCACGGCAGGCCTACGGCTTGTGCCGTCCGCCCGGACATCATGCCTATGCCGATCTCGCCGGCGGCTTTTGCTACTTCAACAATGCCGCGATTGCGGCACAGCATCTGATCGAGAAAGTCGGCCGCGTAGCCATCCTCGATTTCGACGTTCACCATGGCAACGGCACGCAAGGCATTTTCTACGAACGGAACGACGTATTCTTCGTCTCGATCCATGTCGATCCGAACGACGCTTATCCGTTCTACGCCGGGTATCGCCATCAGCGCGGCCAGGGCCTCGGCCTTGGCTACAACCTCAACCTGCCGCTGCCGCTGGCCTCGCCCGATCAGGTGTTCCTGCAAGCCATCCAGGATGGCCTTGCCGCCATCAGGGCCTATGATCCCGCCGTGCTGCTGATTTCACTCGGCTTCGACGCTTTCATTGACGACCCGCAGAAGCTGCTCGCGGTCACCACCGAAGGCTTCCGCAAGACGGGGCAGCTCGTTGGCGCAGTCAATCTGCCGGTCCTGCTCATCCAGGAAGGCGGCTATAATGTCGAGAAGCTTGCCGACAACCTGGATGCATTCCTCGACGGCTTTCTCGGCAACCGTACGGTCTGACGCGCGTGCGGATGCCCGCACGCTGCGGCGCGCCGACGGCTATTTCTTGGCGAGCGGCGCGTTCCGCTCGTCAACCAGCACGACCCGCGGCTCGAAACGCTTGGCCTCTGCCTCATCGAATGAGGCATAGGCGACGATGATGACTTTGTCGCCGGTCATCGCCAATCTGGCCGCGGCGCCGTTCAGACCGATGATGCCGGAGCCCGCGGGAGCCTCGATCACATATGTCGAGAAGCGGGCGCCGGTATCGATGTTGTAGATGTCGACCCGCTCGTTGATGAGGAAGCCAGCCGCGTCGATCAACGTCCGGTCGATCGAGATCGAACCTTCATAGTGCAGATCCGCCTCGGTCACGCGCGCGCGATGGATCTTCCCCTTCATCATGGTGACTTGCATAAGACGAACCTACCCTTGCTATCCTGACGTCCGCGGCAGCACGGCCAAATCGGCGCGGCCGCACGGACGGGTACCCGGACCGGTCTCCTGCCTTTCAGCCGTCTCGGCTGCGAAGCTGGCCGTCGGTCCGAGCGCGCTTAAAGCGCTTTTCGGAGGCCCCGCGCAACATAAATCACACCCGGCACCGCCCGAAGCGGGGCGCCTTTGCTGATTTCTCATGCACTTGTCAAAGGGCTTGACGTGAAATCCCACGCTCGGCGTGTAGAATCCCAATCGGGCGGCCTGTCTGCAGCGGGATCCGGACGCTGGCGACGGCCTGCGGCCCGCCTGACCTCGCTAAGCTCGCTTGGCGGAGAATGCCTAACTGGCGCCTTTAGGCGATCTAGCTCAGCGACGCGAGGCGCGGCGCAAACGCATCGGCGACACCGATGCCAGCAGGTCGGTGTTGTCGCTCAGGATCGCAACCAGCCGGTCAATGTCTTCGATCGAATGGTCCGCATTGATCTGGATGCGGATCCGCGCTCCGTCGACGGCGACCGCCGGAAACTTGATGGCGTCGACGTGAATTCGCTCCTCGTGCAGCAGAGCCGTGATCTGGTCGGCTTTCTCCGCGTCGCGAACAAGCACCGGCACGATCGGCGTTTCCGTCGCCAAGAGCACGTCATCGAGGTGCGACATACGTTTGACGAAATGGCGCTGGTTGGTCCAGAGACGCTCACGCCGCTCCGGCTCGTCGGCAACGATATCGATGGCCGCCTTGACCGCCAGCGCTTGATCCGGCGGCAGCGTCGAGGTGAAACCATATGCCGAACAGGTCAGCCGTAAGATCTCCACGATCACAGCATTGGTCGCGACGAATCCGCCGATCGCGCCGTAGGCCTTGCTGAGCGTACCCATGTAAATGATCCGGTCGCTCGAAACCCCGAAATGATCGAGCACACCATGGCCATGCGGACCGAGGATGCCGGTACCGTGTGCATCATCGATGTAGAGCAATGCGTCATGCCGCTCCGCAAGCTGCAGCAGCTCTGGGATCGGCGCAATGTCGCCGTCCTGGCTGAACACCCCGTCCGTCACGATGATCTTGGTCGTGGCCTTGGAGCGCTGCAGCAGATCGCTCAGATGCGACAGATCAAGATGCCGATACGTTGCACGCGCTGCGCCAGAGGCCTTGATGCCTTCGCGAATGCTGATGTGATTGAACTCGTCGCTGAAATAGGCGTAGGAATGATCTCGCGACGGAGAAAATCCGAGCGGTCGCGCAAAGGAGGCCGCACGCGGAAGCGTCGACAGCGTGCCAAGATTGGCGAGGTATCCCGTCGCGAACAGCAGCGCGCGGGTTTGCCCCTTCGAGCGGGCAAGCTTCTCCTCAAGATCGTTGTAGATCTGCAGGTTTCCGGAGAGCAACCGCGATTCACAGTTGCCGACGCCATAGGCTTGAACGCCGGCAATCGCCGCGGCCTTCATCCGCGGACACGACGCAATGCCCAGATAGTTGTTCGTGCTGAAGGAAACATACTCTGAGTCGTGCATCGTGAACTTTGGGTTGGGCAGCGTCGTCACGCATTGACCGACACGTGCACCACGCAGGCCGTACCACATGCCCAACTCTGCAAATTCGCTCACGCTATCTAACCACCCAGGTTCTGTTGATTGTCGTTCGATGATCGCAGCCACTATTCCGCAGGGACCGGTGCTGCGGCCACGCGCTCGGCAGCGTGCGGACGCCGCCGCGAGAAGCTGACGACGAGGACCGGCAGAATGACCAGGATCAACGCCGGAGCGAGCGTCATGCCCATGACCACCACGATCGCCAGCGGCTTTTGAACCTGCGAGCCAATTCCGTTCGAGAGCGCCGCGGGCAACAGACCGACTCCGGCGATGACGCAGGTCATCAGCACCGGCCTGATCTGCAAGTGGCCCGTGCGAAGAATAGCCTCGACGCGATTGACGCCGCTGGTGACCAGCAGGTTGAACTGCGAGATGATGATGATGCCGTCCATGACGGCAATCCCGAACAGCGCGATGAAGCCGATCGCCGCCGATACGCTGAACGGCGTACCCGTGATCAAGAGGCCGACCACGCCACCGATGATCGCCATCGGGATCACGCTCATGGCGAGCATCGTATCCACGAACGATCCGAAGTTGATCCAAAGGAGCAGCGCGATCAAGCCCAGGCTGATTGGCACCACGATCTGCAGCCGTGCGATGGCATCCTGAAGATTGCCGAACTCGCCGACCCACTCCAGGCGCGAACCGACAGGCAGCTTCACCTGCTCGTTCACCTTGCGCTGCGCCTCGTCGATCGCACTGCCCAGGTCGCGATCACGAACGCTGAACTTGATCGGCAGGTAGCGCTCCTGCCCTTCGCGATAAATATAGGCCGCGCCCGACAGCAGGCGGACGGTTGCGATCTCGCTTAATGGGATCTGAGTGGTTCCCGACGGGCCCTGAAGCCCGATCCTGATATTCTCGATCGCGCGCGGATCAGCACGGAATTGCGGCGCCAGGCGCACGACGATCGGGAAATGTCGATCGCTGCCGGGGTCGTAGAGCTCGCCGGCGGAATCGCCGCCGACAGCAATGCGAACCGTCGCGTTGATGTCGCCGGGCGACAACCCATAGCGAGCAGCGCGCGCACGATCGATGTCGATCTGGATCGTCGGCTGTCCAAGCGAGGTGAACACGGCAAGGTCCGTCACGCCGGGCACTGTCGCCAGCACGGACTTAATCTGGTTGGCCGTCTCAGTGAGGACCTGCAGGTCCGATCCGTAGAGCTTGATGGAGTTCTCGCCCTTCACGCCGGAAACAGCCTCCGACACGTTGTCTTGGAGGTACTGCGAGAAGTTGAACTCGACACCTGGAAACTGCGCCTCCAGCTTGACCAGCATCTCGCGCGTCAGATCATCCTTGGTCAGTCCGGGGCGCCACTTGTCGAACGGCTTGAGCGGCGTAAAGAACTCAGCATTGAAGAAGCCGGTGGCGTCGGTGCCGTCGTCCGGCCGGCCGTGCTGCGAGACGACCGTTTCGACTTCGGGGAAGCTGGCGATGAGCTTGCGCATCTCGTTGACATAGCGATTTCCCTCCGGCAGCGAGATCGTCGATGGCAAGGTTGCGCGAACCCAGATATTGCCCTCCTCGAGCTTCGGCAGAAATTCGAGTCCGAGCATGCGGACACCTGCAAACGACGCTCCAATCAGCGCCACCGAGAAGATCAGCACCAGCACACGGTTGCTCACCGCCCATGCCAGCACCGGCGTATAGATGCGGTGCAGGACACGCATGAGCAGCGTTTCGGTCTCCCTGACCTGCTCCGGCAGGAAGATCGCCGACATGGCGGGCGCGACCGTGAACGTTGCGAGCAATCCGCCAGCCAGCGCATAGGCATAGGTCTTAGCCATCGGGCCAAAGATATGTCCTTCCACGCCCGACAGGGTGAAGAGCGGCAGGAATCCGGCAATGATGATGGTCGCAGCGAACAGGATGGAGCGGCTGACTTCTGTCGCTCCGTGGAAAATCGACAGCAGCTTACCGGTCAGATCGCTCCCCGGCGCCTGATAGGTCAGCCGCGAACGGAACGCATGTTCATCATGCGCGGCGAGCCGCCGGTAGATACTCTCGACCATGATGACCGTGCCATCGACGATCAGACCGAAGTCGATCGCGCCGACGGATAGCAGGTTGGCGGATTCTCCACGCAAGATCATCAACCCGACGGCAAAGAAGAGCGCAAACGGAATCGTCGCGCCGACGATCAATGCGCTGCGCAGATTGCCGAGAAACAGCCATTGCAACACGAAGATCAGGCCGATGCCGACGGCCATGTTGTGCAGCACTGTATGCGTGGTGATCTCGATCAGATCTTTCCGGTCATAGATGCGCTCGATCCGGACGCCCGGCGGCAGGATGTTGGAGTTGTTGATGCGCTCCACCTCACGGTGCACCCGCTCGATGGTGGGCGCACTCTTCTCGCCACGCCGCATCAGCACGATGCCCTCGACGATATCGTCGTCGTTGTCCTTGCCGGCGATGCCAAGGCGTGGCCGAGCCCCGATCGTCACGGTGGCAATGTCGCGCACCAGAACCGGCACACCGCCGTTCTGGGTCAACATGGTGTTGGCGAGTTCGTCGACACTGCGGATGAGGCCGATGCCGCGTACCACTGCCGCCTGCGCGCCGATATCGACGATATTGCCGCCGACGTTCAGGTTGCTGTTGCCGATGGTCTGCAACACCTGCGGCAAGGTCAGGCCATATGCGCCAAGTTTGTTGAGATCGACCTCGATATCGTACTGCTTGGTCTTTCCGCCCCAACCGATGACATCGATTACGCCGGGAACGGCACGGAACCGACGTTGCAGCATCCAATCCTGGATCGTCTTCAAATCCATGACACTGTAGTTCGGCGGACCGGCAAGCTTGTAACGAAACACCTCGCCGATCGGGCTGACGGGCGATATCTGCGGCTGTGCACCGTTCGGCAATGGCGGTAGCTGACCGAGCCGGTTCAGCACCTGCTGCATTGCCTCCTCATAGGTGTACTCGAACGAAAACTGCAGTTTGACGTCGGACAAACCGTAGAGCGAGATGGTTCGGATCGAGCGCAAATTCCGCAGACCCGCCGTCTGTGCCTCGATCGGGATCGTGATGTAGCGCTCGATTTCCTCAGCGGAGAGTCCAGGAACCTGCGTGACGATATCCACCATCGGCGGCGTCGGGTCCGGATAGGCCTCGATGTTCAGCTGCTGAAATGCAACTAGGCCACCGGCAATGGTGGCCAGAAACAACATCATCATCAGGATGCGTTGTTTGAGCGCGAATGCGATGATCAAGTTCATGTATGGCGAGGCTTCTGGTCGTGGCGCATCAGCTCGCGCCCGCAGCCTTGTCGATAAACAAGCTGCCGCGTGTCACCACCTGGTCTCCGGGCTTGAGGCCGTTCAACACCTGGATGAGCTTCTCCTGCACGAGCCCGGTCTTCACGGTCTTGAGCACCAGGCTACGGCCTTCACCGACCGCCCAGACCTTGGCGGTCTCGCCCTCATAGATAATCGCGCTACGCGGCACCGCCGGCGACGACTCATCGTCTCCGATCAGGATGCTCGCATTTGCGAACATTTCGGGCTTCAGCTTGCCGTCGGTGTTGTCGACGGTGGCCCGCACCAGCAACCGTCGCGTGGTCGGATCGAGATTGGTCGCGACGTAAGACAGCTTCGCTTCGCGCACGCGTGAAGCATCGGACAGGACGCTGAACCTGATCGTCTGCCCGACCTCGATCTTCGGCGCGTCCGCCTCCCTGACATAGGCGACGAGCCACACATGGCCGACATCGCCGACGATGAATACGGGATCGGTCGAACCGGCATTGATGTATTGCCCCGGCCCGGCCTTGCGCTGGACCACGGTTCCAGCGATCGGCGCATAGACGGTCGCGCTGGAGGAAACGATGCCGGTGGCGCGGAAGTTATCGATCTCGGCCTCCGACTTTCCGATCAGACGAAGCCTGTTGCGGGCCGCCTCCAGAGCGGTTCGCGCAGACCGCAGATCGTTCTCGGCAGCGGCCGCATCCGCCTGGGCCTGCTGCCAATCCTTTTGCGCGATGGCCTTGGCGTCAAACAGATCGTGCAGCCGCCGCTCGACGGACTGCGCCAGCTTGAGTTGCGTCGTCGCCTTGTTGAAGGCTGCGAGCGCAGCGATGAAATCATTTTGAGTTTGAACGGAATCCGCGGCTTCGACGATGAAGAGAGGCTGTCCCACTTCAACCTTGTCGCCCGGTCCCACGAGCAGCTTCGAGATCCGTCCGGCGAACGGCGAAAAGACCGGCGTCGCGCGGTCCTCATCGACCGCGATCTTCCCTTCCGTCACATGCTCGGCGCGGAAGACTTCCGATTTGACTTCGCCAATCGACAGGGTCGCCCATTGCGTTTCGCTCGGGCGAAAAATGCCGGTGTCGCGCGTTGGCTGCGGAAGCGCGGTGGCAGTGGTCGGGCCGTTCCGACCGACACCGACGATCCACGCCACGATGAACACCGCCAGCGCCACCAGCACCAGCACGGCAGTCGGGCGAACGAAGCCGCGCTTTGTCCTGGCCGCAGCCTCCAGCGCCACTTCCGTCCCTTCAGTTTTTTCCTGCAAACCCAGCACAGCAACCTTCCAGACCAGTCGTCGCCGCAGCCAGACACCCGTCAGCGCGGCAATTGCGATCTCTTTAGATCGCAATTGCCATGCCAGACCTGCGCGCTTGGAGGGGGAAATTAAATCAGCGGTTTCAGATATTTGCGAGAACCGAGCCGTACGCCGCCGGAGCTAGTTGGCGGATTTCCGCCCATTTGGAGCCACTCGTCGGCGGTCAGCCGCCCACCGTGCACCTCGCCCGAAACGACTCGGACGGAAAGCCGCCAGCCGCACCATAGCCGGAGGGCAGTGCCTGCGGCTTCTGATTCGCCCCCACCTATGTTCGCCCCATCTTGGACATCGGGGACGCGCAAATGATAGTCCACCAGCCGGGCAACGGCTTGGCACTAGTGGCCTGGCGTTGAAAGCTACACGGACCTGAAGGGCAGATTTCGATCAAATGATTTGCGCATGTTCCCTGGGACACCTGACACCGACCATCGCGCGCACCAAACCCTCGCATATTCTCAGTTTGCTGTCGCCGAACCAGGACACACCCCGCATCATCGAATCCGGCAATGCCCAGACACTGCGTTTATCGTTCAACGATATCCGTGAGGCCCTGCCCAACCTGATCGTTCCCAGCACCGCTCTGATCCAACAGATCGTCAGCTTCAGCCGAAGCTGGCCTGCCGAACACCCGTTGCTGATCCATTGCTGGGCGGGCATCAGCCGTTCCAGTGCGGCCGCCTACATCATCGCCTGCGATCGCAATCCCGGTTACGAGGAGACGATTGCGGCAACGCTGCGTGCCCGCGCGCCGTTCGCCACTCCGAATTCGCTGATGATTGCCCTCGCCGACGCGTTTTTCGAGCGCGGCGGCCGCATGGTGGAGGCCATCGAACGCATCGGGCGCGGCGCTGACGCTTTCGAGGGCATGCCTTACACGCTGCCGATCGCCTGGCCGAACTAAGGCTGCGCCGCCCGCTCCTATCCGAGCACCGCAGCAACACCAAGCATGAAGCCGATCTCAAACACCTGCTCGACCGCGCCGAGGATGTCGCCCGTATAGCCGCCGACGAGACGCCGCGCGTGACGGCAGAGCCAGATCACGAGCAAACCACCAAGCGCGAGCCCCACCCCGCCCGCCAACGCGGAAAACGCCAGCAGTGGCAACAATCCCGCCAAGACGATAACCGCACCGAACGCGATTTCTCCCGCACGGATCGGCTGGCCGAGATAGCTCACCTTGGCCGACGCAGGATCTCCAATGTGATCCAAAGTGCGCAAGGCGATCATCGGCGGAAATCGTGCGGCGGTGTGGCATGCGATCAGCGCTGCCGCGCCGACTGGCTCAGCCAACGTCGCCAGCGCGCCGACGCGCAAGGCGATGCCCAATCCGACGGCCAGCACGCCATACACGCCGATGCGGCTGTCCTTCATGATGGCCAGCCGCGACGCCAACGTGGTTCCACCACCAAGGCCATCGGCCGTGTCGGACAACCCGTCTTCGTGCAAAGCGCCTGTCAAAGCAATGCTGGCAGTGGTCGCGAGCAGGGCCGGAACGATACCGCTCCAGACCATCCCGGTGAGAACGAAGATCAGCGCCGAGATGCAACCGACGAAGACACCGACGAGCGGAAAAAACTTCGCCGCCCGCAGCAGCCAGTCCTCGTCGAGCTTGCCCGGTGACCGCACCGGCACGCGCGTCAGAAACTGCACGGCGTTGAGGAAGCTCCGCATCCGTCTTCCTTCAGGAGCCGGCAGGCAATATGTCGGCAAGGTTGGCGACATCGGTCACCAGCCGAGCGGCGGCGCGTAACAGCGGCACCGCAAGCAGCGCACCGGTCCCTTCTCCGAGCCGCAAGCCCAGATCGAGCAGCGGCTCGGCCTGCAGCGCCTCTAGCAGCAAACGATGTCCCTGCTCCGCCGAGCGGTGTGCAAAGATGCAGTAGTCACGCGCTGCCGGGCAGAGCCTTATGGCGACCAGTGCCGCTGCCGTGGCGATGAAACCGTCCACCACAACAGGCCTGCGTTTTGAGGCAGCGCCGATGATCGCGCCGGCCATCATTGCAATCTCCAGCCCGCCAAACTCGACCAAAACACCGAAAGCATCCGCCACCGGCGTTCGTGCGGCAGCACGTTGCAGCACCGCGCGCTTGCGCGCCAGGCCGGCGATATCGTGCCCAGCTCCTTCGCCGATGCAATGATCAAGCGGGACACCTGTCAACCGATGCATGATCAGTGCGGACGATGCCGTGTTGCCGATGCCCATCTCACCGATACACAGAACATCCGTTCCGCCTGCGAGGATGTCGATCGCAATGTCGGCACCCGCCGCGAGCGCCTGGCGCGCCTGCTCGGGAGACATCGCAGGCTCTCGCGCTGCGTTCGCGGTGCCGCGGCGAACCTTCGCTTGAATGAGCTGAGGGTGCGGCTCGAGGTCTGCGGCAACGCCTGCATCGACAACGCGAATGTCCGCCCCACATGCCTTGGCGAAGGCATTGGCGCTAGCACGTCCCGACAGGAACAGCTGCACCATGGCGGCCGTGATGGCCGATGGGTAGCGCGATACGCCGTCCTCGTTGAGACCGTGATCGCCGGCGAACACCACGAGGGTCGCCCGATCGATCCGCGGTTGTGCCGGATGGCTGATCAACCCCAATTGGACAGCGAGCACTTCGATTCGCCCGAGCGAGCCGGGCGGCTTTGCCTTGCCGTCCACCGTCTGGCGCAAGGCTGCTTCCAGGCTTCGATCGACGGGCCCAACCTGCGGATGCTTCCACGCCGGCGGCAGTTCGGTTTCAACACTCATTGCATTCCCCTTCCCGCCCCTTGTGGCAGGAACGGTTGCGGGGTCAAGAGCAGATCGATCCCCCGCGCCGCAGTTGACCTGACAGCGCTTGGCCGATAGCGTCATCGGCGATGGTTCGCTCGTTAAAGGGCGATGAAAAGGGAAGCCGGTGCGGAGAGATCTCAAACCGGCGCTGCCCCCGCAACTGTAAGCGGTGAGTCCAACGCCATAGCCACTGGGAGTCCTGCGTGGGACACTCCTGGGAAGGCGGCAAGTGGGCCGTGACCCGTAAGCCAGGAGACCTGCCATCATCACCAGTGCTTTGGAGGCGTCGGGGCGGGGTGCACCGGACGGGAGCGCAAACGGCACCGCCGACGCGATCCAACAAAGCTCGCAGTCCGCTCCGGCGGACATGACGGAAGCATCTGATGGACCGCGACATCCCCATCGAAAAGGCCGGTGCGCACGATTCACGAGACGGCATCGTCGTTAGCATCTGTACGACATGCCGATCATCTTCGGATGACGGCACGCTCCCGGGACAGGCGCTGTTAGCAGCAACGCGCGCCGCAGTCGGTGAAACCGTCAATGTTACAGTCCGCGCCGTTCAGTGCCTCGGCGTCTGCAAGCGGCCCGCGACCGCCGCAATCACCGCTCCCGACGGCTACACGTTCATCTTCGGCGATCTACAGACGGCAAGCGGAGCCGCTGCCCTCGCCGCCTTCATCGAAGCCTATCCCCGCGCAACGTTTGGGCTGGTCCCCTGGCGTGAGCGCCCCGAGGTGCTGCGCCGCGGTCTGGTCGCCCGTATTCCGCCTGCGATCTGGTCTCCCGAGGATGGCGGGCCGCCCAAATGACCGCTCTGAAAACCACATTGGTCCTGGGTGGCGCTCGCTCCGGTAAATCCACCTTCGCAGAACAGCTCGTTCGCGACAGCGGCCTGCATGCCATCTATATCGCCACGGCAGCCGCTGGCGATGACGAGATGCGCGCGCGCATCGCTCAGCATCGTGCCCAGCGGGGCGATCGCTGGCGGACCGTCGAAGAGCCTCTCGAACTGGCCGCTGCCTGCTCCCGCGAAGGACGCCTCGGCAGTGTCATCCTGGTCGATTGTCTGACGCTCTGGCTTTCGAGTCTGATGCTGGGCGGCCACGACATCGTCTCGCACACCCAACAGCTCTGCGATTGGCTGGAAAACCCGATCTGCCCAACCGTGCTCGTGTCGAACGAAGTGGGCATGGGCCTCGTCCCCGATACGTCGCTTGGCCGGCGTTTTCGCGACGAGCAGGGCCGCCTCAACCAACGAATCGCAGCCTGCGCATCCGACGTCGTCTTCGTCGCCGCAGGCCTGCCGCTGTGGATCAAACGCCAATCGAGGAACTGAATATGACGCGCGTACCTGTCACCGTCCTAACCGGATTTCTGGGGGCCGGAAAAACGACATTGCTGCGGTCGCTCCTGACCCAAACGGACGGAAAGAAGATCGCGGTGATCGTCAATGAATTCGGCGATGCCGGTTTCGACGGCAGTCTCATCGAAGATTGCGGATCGAAGGCCTGCGCGGACGGCGACATCGTCGAGCTCAAGAACGGTTGCATCTGCTGCACCGTCGCCGATGATTTCATCCCGACGATGGACAAGCTGCTCTCGCGCGACCGCACGCTCGATGCGATCGTCATCGAGACCTCGGGCCTTGCCCTCCCGCAACCGCTCTTGAAGGCCTTTGCTTGGCCCGCCGTCCGCACTCGTGCGACCGTCGATGGCGTGGTGACGGTGGTGGATTCGCTGGCGCTGTCAGAAGGTCGGGTCGTTCTCGATGAAAGCGCGCTGGAGGCGCAACGTGAAACCGATCCCTCGCTGGATCACGAAGACCCGATCGAGGAAGTGTTCGAGGATCAACTCGCCTGCGCGGACCTGATCGTTCTGTCGAAGACGGACCTCGTCGCGGCCGACGTCCTGAAGGATATCGAAACCCGCCTCTCCCGTATCGTGCGTCCCGGCGTCCGGATCGTCCGGTCGAAGGGCGACGTCGCGCCGGAGGTTCTGATCGGATTGGGTGCGGAGGCGGAGTCCGATATGGCAGCGCGGCAAGGTCATCACGGCGAGGAAGAAGAGCATGACCACGATGACTTCGAGAGCATCGTTGTCACAGCCCCGGCGTCCGACTCGCTCGAAACGGTCCGGCAGAAGATTGCGTCCGCCATCGCGCTCCCCGGTATCCTGCGCATCAAGGGACACACGCGCGTCAAGGACAAGCCCGCCTCGGTGGTGGTGCAGGCCGTCGGTGACCGCGTCGAACTGTCCTTCGCCCGCCCCGACGTCCGGACGTCAGAGCATCTCGTGGTCATTGGTTTGAAGGGCTTCGACCATAAGGCCGTCCAGCAGACTCTCACGAGCTGACCGCAGCCATGCACCTCAAGCTCGCGTCCGAGGGCACGATCGACGATGGAGAGATTGCGCGCGATCTCGGTCAGCAGACCGCTGACATCGTCATCCTCTCGGCTGCGGACAGCGACCTTGCGACGTTCGCGGCAGCCCATGCGAAGCTGCCGGCAGACTTTCCATCGATTCAGTTGACCAACCTGTTGGCGCTGGGACACCCGGCGTCGGTCGATCTCTACGTCGAGAGAACGTTGCGGGCGGCGAAGATCGTGCTGCTCCGGATGCTGGGCGGAGAAGGCTATTGGCCCTACGGCGTTGATAGCCTTCGCAGCGATGCGCTCCGCCGCGACAGTGCATTTGCGTGCATACCGGGTGAGCATACGTGGAATCCGGATCTCGCCGCGCGCGGGACTCTGCCCTTGCCACAGACGGAAACACTTTGGAGATACTGCACCGAGGGCGGCATCGATAACGCAACACATGCTCTGCAGTTCGCAGCGCATCTGATCGGCCATGGGGCACTCCCGCCGCAGCCTCGACCGATGCCTGCCGCAGGCTTCTGGGGCAACCCGCCGACGGATGCACGGCCGAGAGCAGCCATCATCTTCTATCGGGCCTTGGCCTCAAGCGCCGACACGGCTCCGGTCGACGCGCTTGCCAATGCGCTCGACACGCGCGGCGTCAGTCCCGTCTGCCTCTATGTCACCAGCCTGAAGGACGCACGCTCCACGGCATTCGTAAAGACCGCGCTCGCCGCCCATCCTCCGGACATCATCATCAACGCGACGGCTTTCGCCACCGCAACAGCGGGCAACGACGATGGCGTCCTTGCCGCGTTCGATTGTCCCGTCCTGCAGGTCGCCTTCGCCGGCTCTTCACGCAACCATTGGGAACAATCTGCGCGTGGGCTCAACCCGCGGGACCTGGCCATGCATGTGGTTCTTCCCGAAGTCGACGGCCGGATTTTCTCCCGTGCGGTCGCGTTCAAGGAGCGTGCTCCGGCCCCTTCCGGATTTGCGCCCACGCTGTTGAAAGAAGTACCAGACCGGATCGAGGCCACGGCCGAGCATGCGGCCGCCTGGATCAATCTGCGCCGCCTGCAACCGGGCGGACGAAAGGTCGCGATCGTTCTGGCGAACTATCCGAACCGCGATGGACGGCTTGCAAACGGTGTCGGCCTCGATACGCCGCAAAGCCTGAGCGGACTTCTGCAGGCCATGCGCGCCGCAGGTTACGCAATCGAAGCTGCCCCTAACGATGCGCCGACGATGATGAGCCTGCTGCAGCGCGGGCCGACGAACGCGCTCGACAATCGCGTGGCGAGAGTCGGCGGCGTATCCTGGCCCGTTGACGCCTATGCGCAGGCATTTGCCCGCATGCCCCAGACCTTACGCGACGCAGTCGTCGCGCGCTGGGGAACCCCTGCGGAGGACCCGCACGTCGAAGCCGGCGCATTCAGGTTCGGCCTGCATCGTTTCGGCAATGCCGTCGTGGGTATCCAACCGGCGCGCGGATACAACATCGACCCGAAATCGACCTATCACGATCCGGACCTGATCCCGCCGCACCACTATCTGGCGTTCTATCTCTGGCTCAGGCACGCGTTCGGCATCCACGCGATTGTACATCTCGGCAAGCATGGCAATCTCGAGTGGCTGCCCGGCAAAAGTACCGGTCTTGCACAAGACTGCGCGCCCGACGCGATCCTCGGATCGCTTCCGCATCTCTATCCGTTTATTGTCAACGATCCCGGCGAAGGCATTCAGGCCAAACGACGCACCGCGGCCGTCATCGTCGATCATCTCACCCCTGCGCTGACGCGCGCCGAGCTGCATGACGATCTCGCACGGCTTGAGGCGATGGTGGACGAATATGCGCTGGCAGCCGATCTCGATCCTAGACGGGCTGCCATCATCGCCGACGACATTGTTTCGCTCGCGCGCGCCATGCAGATCGACTCAGACCTGAATCTCGCCCGCAACACCTCGACCACCGAGACGCTGCGAGCGCTGGACGCGCATCTGTGCGACCTGAAGGAAATGCAAATCCGCGACGGGCTTCACGTCTTCGGCCGCGCCCCCGAGGGACGGCAGCAGACCGACTTGCTCGTCTCGATCGCACGTGTCCCGCGCTCGGATATGCGCCGCGAGGACGGCTCGCTGCATCGCGCGATTGCCGCGGACCTCGGGTTGACCGGTTTCGATCCGCTCGACCGCAATCTCGCCGACGATTATACGGGCCCTCGGCCATCGGTCCTGCAGAGGGTTTTGCCCAGACCGATCTGGCGTACCAATGGCGATACGGTTGAACGCATCGAGGCCCTGGCAGCAGAGTTGGTCGCAGGGACGACACCCGTGCATCCCGCCTGGACCGGCACGAACGCGATCCTCGCGTGGATCGACACGACACTGCGCCCCGCCGTCACCTGCAGTGGCACACGCGAAACTGCAGCCCTGCTGCATGGCCTCAATGGCGGCTTCGTCACACCCGGGCCGGCCGGGGCCCCCACCCGAGGGCGGCCGGATGTCCTGCCGACCGGCCGCAACTTCTTTGCGGTGGATACCCGCGCCGTACCGACGCCTTCGGCATGGAGGATCGGCAAGCTCACTGCCGAAAGGCTGATCGAGGCGTACTGGCAAGAGACTGGCGATTGGCCCCGCTCGATCGCACTCTCGGCCTGGGGCACGGCGAACATGCGCACCGGCGGCGACGATGTTGCGCAAGCCCTCGCTTTGATCGGCGCGCAGCCGCAGTGGGAGCCCGGCACCGGCCGCATCACCGGTTTCACGATCATTCCGTTGTCGGAGCTTGGACGGCCGCGCATCGATCTCACGCTGCGCGTGTCGGGATTGTTCCGCGATGCATTCCCGGCGCAGATGGATTTGATCGACAGTGCCGTCCGGGCGATCGCGGCACTCAACGAGCCGGACGACGCCAATCCCCTCGCCGCTCACGTCCGCGCCACGCGCCGGAAGCTCGCAGCCGCCGGCATGGCCCATGACGAAGCAGAACGTCGTGCGAGCTTGCGCGTGTTTGGTGCCAAACCTGGAGCCTACGGCGCTGGCCTGCAGGCCCTGATCGACGAAGGCGGCTGGCAGAGCCGCGCCGACCTCGCCGACAGCTATCTCGCATGGAGCAGTTATGCCTATGGCGGCGGTGCCGAGGGGACGAACGCACGCGATCTGTTGAGCGAACGTCTCGCCTCCATCGAGGTCGTTGCCCAGGCGCAGGATAATCGCGAGCACGACATCCTCGACTCCGACGACTACTATCAATTCATGGGCGGCCTGGCCTCGACGGTCGAAACCCTCCGCGGCGCCGCGCCGCGCGTGATCCATCTCGATACGTCGCGCGCGGAAACTCCGGTCGCTCGAAGCCTTTCCCATGAGATATCCCGTGTGGTGCGCGGCCGTGCCGCCAACCCGAAATGGATCGACGGTATCATGCGCCATGGATACAAGGGCGCGTTCGAGATCGCGGCCACCGTTGACTATCTGTTCGGCTTCGCTGCCAGCACGGATGCCGTGGGCAATCATCACTTCGACCAGTTGTTCTCGGCATTCATCGAAAACGAACGCGTGCGAACGTTCATGGCGGAAGCCAATCCGGCGGCCTTGAACGAAACAGCTCTGCGTTTTCAGGAAGCCGTGCGGCGCGGCCTCTGGCGACCGCGTTCGAACAGCGCCACAGACCTTCTGGCGGCGCTTACAATCCGTCAAACCGTCAAGGAAGCAATCGCATGACCGCCACCACCGCCGCCGACGACGACGCCGTCAACGCCCGTCATCATGAGAAGATGCGCAAGCATAAGGCGGCGCGCGACAAGATCATGGCCACGAAGAGCGGCGAAAAGGGCCTCATCATTGTCAACACCGGCACTGGTAAGGGCAAAACCTCCGCAGCGCTCGGTATGGTCTTCCGGCATATCGGTCACGGATGGCCGGTTGCGGTCGTGCAGTTCATCAAGTCGCCGACGTGGGATACCGGCGAAGCCAAGCTGCTCGCGAAATTTCCAGAACTCGCGACCTTGCATATCATGGGCGAAGGCTTCACCTGGGAAACGCAGGATCGCGCCAGGGATATCGCCGCCGCAGAAGCTGCATGGGCCCGCGCGAAAGAGCTCATTCTCGATGATCGGCACCGGCTGGTCCTGCTCGACGAGCTCAACATCGTGCTGCGATACGACTATCTCTCCGTAGCCGAGGTCGTTACGTTCCTGCGCGAGCACAAACCCGCGGACAAGCACGTCGTTGTGACGGGCCGAAATGCCCACGCCGACCTGATCGAGATCGCCGATCTTGTCACCGATATGACGCTGGTCAAGCACCCGTTCCGCCAAGGAATCAAGGCGCAAAAGGGAATCGAGTTCTGATCATGGTGCGCACGCCCGCCGTGATGATCCAGGGGACGGGCTCGAACGCCGGCAAGTCGATGATTGTCGCCGGGCTGGCACGCGCCCTGGTGCGTCGCGGCCTTCGCGTCGCTCCATTCAAGCCGCAGAACATGTCGAACAACGCGGCCATCGCCGTCGAAGGCGGAGAGATCGGCCGGGCGCAGGCGGTGCAGGCGCGCGCCGCCCGGCGTCCGCCGAGCATCCACATGAACCCGGTTCTGCTGAAGCCTGAGACCGACACTGGCGCCCAGGTGATCGTTCAGGGCCGCCGTGCCGGCACACTGCGCGCGCGCGACTACACCGGCGGCCGCGCCGGCCTGCTCGCGTCCGTGCTGGACAGCTTCGAGCGCCTTGCTGCCGCAAACGACATCGTGCTCGTCGAAGGCGCCGGCAGTCCGGCGGAGATCAATCTTCGGCATGGTGACATCGCCAATATGGGTTTTGCCGATGCGGCCGATGTCCCCGTCGTTCTCGCCGGCGACATCGATCGCGGCGGCGTCATTGCAAGCCTGGTCGGCACGCATGCCGTGCTTGAACCGGTGGAGCGATCGCGCATCCGCGGCTTCCTGATCAACAAATTTCGCGGCGACCCAGGCCTGTTCCAGGAGGGGCTTTCCGCCATCGCCAGCAAGACCGGCTGGCCGTCCCTCGGCGTGATTCCATGGCTGCCGCCCGCCGCTTGGCTGCCTGCCGAGGATGCGGTCGATCTCGAGCGAGGCTCAGGCACTGCAAAGACATCGCTGACGATCGCCGTCCCGGTGCTATCGCGGATCGCCAACTTCGACGACCTCGATCCGCTCGGCATGGAGCCGAACGTCAATCTGGTTTTCGTGCGCCCAGGCGAGCCGATCCCTCGCGCCGCACAGATCGTCATCCTGCCAGGCACGAAGTCGACGATTGGCGATCTCGCCTTCCTACGCGCGCAGGGCTGGGACATCGACATTAAAGCCCATGTCCGGCACGGCGGTCATGTGCTCGGCCTTTGCGGCGGCTATCAACTGCTGGGCCGGACCATCGCCGATCCGGACGGCTTCGATGGCCCGGCCGGCACAGTCGATGGACTCGGTCTGCTCGACGTCACGACGATTATGTCCGGCGAGAAATCAACGACGCAGGTGCAGGGCCTCCACTGCGCCACAGGAACACCGGTCGCAGGCTACGAGATTCATCTCGGCCGCACCGAGGGCGCCGATTGCCAGCGTCCGGTCGTGACGATCGAGGGGCGCAGAGATGGCGCCATCTCTGCCGACGGACGCGTGCAAGGCACCTATCTGCATGGTCTGTTCACGAGCGACGCGTTCCGCCGCGCCTGGCTGGCGCAGTTCGGCGCCGACTCCTCACTCGCCTACGAAAGCCGGATCGAACAAGCCCTTGACGCCCTCGCCGATCATCTGGAGGCGCATCTCGATATCGATGCGATCCTCGCGATCGCCAGGAGCCGTCAGAACGCAACCACCAGGAGCGCGTAAAGCCCGGCATGCAGGACGCTTGCCACGATCAGGACGCGCAGCGCGCGATGGATGTCCTTTGGATCGGCATCCTTCCGGCCATCCCTGTTGAGAAACGGATCGTCGACCATTTTCTCCGCATATCGTCGCGGACCTGCCAAAGCGAGACCTAGCGCACCCGCCATCGCTGCCTCGGGCCAGCCGGCATTCGGCGAGCGATGCAGCCGGGCGTCCCGCACCATCAGTTGCAGGGCTGCAATGAAGCGCCCGCCTACAGCGGGAGCCGCAACCGCAATCAGCAACCCCGAAAGCCTTGCCGGAACGAGATTCAGGCCGTCATCAAGACGTGCAGCAGCCCATCCGAAGGCCTCATGCCGCTCCGTGCGATGGCCGACCATGGAGTCGGCGGTGTTGACCACCTTGTAGATCAGAAGCCCAGGCAAGCCGAACAACGCAAACCAGAACGCAGGCGCGACGACGCCGTCGGAGAAATTCTCAGCGCACGATTCAACGGCCGCGCGGCAAACGCCCGTTTCATCGAGCGAGGCAGGATCGCGGCCGACGATCATCGCCACCGCCCGCCGGGCCTGAGCAAGACCGCCGCTCTCGAACGCATCCCCAACGGCAGCCACATGCTCATACAAGCTCCGCTGCGCGAGAAAGGTCGCAGCGATCAACGCGATCAGGATTTCGCCGCCGCCGATCGCCTGCAGCGCGCGTTCCATGAGGACCCCGATCGCTCCTGCCCCCAACACGAGAGCTATCGTGCAAGCAAGACCGCAACCGCGACGCCAAGCGTCCGCCCCCGATGGCGAATTGAACGCGCGATCGAACCAGCCGATCACAGCCCCGATCACCGTCACCGGATGCGGCAACCGTCGCCACAACCAATTGGGATCACCGACGACGGCATCGATCGCCAGCGCACCCAACAACACCAGCAGCGTATCCGGCCAGATCAGCACATCATTGCCCGATGTGGGTCAATTCCGCCGTCAAGCGGTCCAGCGCATCCGCCAGCATCGGCCCGCCGCATACGGTCAGTCGCTCGGGAAGAACGATCCGCTTTGCCGGCGGGTACAACCGCTCGAGCGCAGGGTGCAGCAGGAACGCCCGCCCCTGGTCTTCGGCGAAACTGCCAGTGTCGGACAGCAGGATCAGATCGGGCTTCAAACTGACAATACTTTCAAGCGATGCAAAGCCGCCCAAACGAAGCCCTAACGCGCTTGCCTTGTTCGACAGGCCGACCGCCGTCAGCAGTGAGCTGATCACGCTGTCCCCGCCCGAAACCCAGCCGCGGCGCGAGACCGCCAACACACTGTAGGGGTGCTGCCCCGCCATGGCTCGGGCGCGTGCGAGGGACGCATCCAGCCTCGCGATCTCGGCCCGCGCACGCTCCGCATGCCCAACGATATCTCCCATCCGACTGATCTGGGCCCGCACGTCGTCGATCGTTCGCGCAGCATCGAACTCGACCACGCGCAGCCCCTTCTCCTTCAGCAACTCCCTGGTTGCCCGCTTGGTGAAGCGGCCAGCGACGACCACATCGGGCTTCAGCACCAACACATCCTCGGCCTCACCCGAAAGTTTCGGGAACTTGCCCGCATCCGCGGCAGCCCACGACCGCGCGGCGTCGCGGGAGTAAGGACTAAGACCGACGATCTGCTCTGGATCGGCCAACGCTAAAAGAAGCTGATCGGTACAAACGTTGATCGAGGCAATTCGTGGCCCGGCCCACGCGGACTGCGTAGCCATCGCTGCGCAAAACACCAGCAAGGCTCGCAAACTCCGCTCGCGCATCGCCGAAAACAATGTCAAAACGCCAGCATGAAACATGGCGGCGACCTGACGGATGCGATAGCGCAATATGGCGGGGCGCCGCACGCATGGATAGATTTGTCCACCGGCATCAACCCCACGGCCTGGCCCGTTCCTGACGCGCCGCTGCTGTCGTCCCTGCATCGCCTTCCATCACTCAGTGACGAGATCGTATGTCTCGACGCCGCGCGCATGCGGTATCGTATCCCGTCCGGCGCCGAAGCCGTAGCCGCTCCCGGAACGCAAGCGCTGATCCAGTGGCTTCCGCGCCTTGCACCCGCCGGCGCAGTTGCGATCGCAACGACCACCTACAGCGAACATGCCCAGGCATGGGCCGACGGCGGACATCAGGTCCTGACCTGCGACACGCTTGATGGCCTGCCAGATTCCGCAAAGCATGCCGTCATCGTCAATCCCAACAATCCCGACGGACATATAACACCGTTCCAGGTCATCGAATACGCCGCCATCGCATTGCAGGAGCGCGGCGGCTGGCTCGTCGTCGACGAGGCGTTCATGGATACCGAACCGGACAAAACCGCGGCAAGCCTTTGTTCTGGACTGCCCATCGTCGTGCTGCGTTCGTTCGGTAAATTCTACGGACTGGCAGGGATTCGGCTGGGAGTTGCAATCGCACCTTCCGAAATCGCCGGCCGTATTCGCCGCGCGCTCGGTCCCTGGGCTGTATCGACCCCGGCTCTTACCATCGGCGCGGCGGCCTTGCGCGACGATGATTGGACCGAGACGACGCGCCGACGGCTCGCATCCGACGCCACACGCCTGGATGCGCTGCTGCATACGGCGGGTTGTACCGTCGTCGGCGGAACGCCGTTGTTTCGCCTGGTCCGTCACCAAGACGCGCTCGCGCTGCACGATCGCTTGGCAAGACGCCACATCTGGTGTCGCCGTTTCGACCATGCGAAGAACCTTCTTCGCTTCGGCCTGCCTGGAAACGAACGGGACTTCGCGCGCCTCGCCGACGCGTTGGGCTGACGTCATCGCACTGGATCCGCCCGCTCATGCTTCGGACCAGGGCACGATGATCTCTGCCTCGCCGACACGCGCGCGATACGCACCGATCTTGAACACCTCTGCGAGAACCAGATCAGTCAACGCTTCTTGTGGCGTTCCATGGGCTGCGAGCCTTCCTCCGGACAACACCAACACGCGATCCGCAAAACGCGCGGTCAGCCCGAGATCGTGGGTTACGACCACGACGAGCGTCCCGGCATCGGCCACGCGACGCAGCAGCCGCATCACGTCGAGTTGGTGGCGAGGATCGAGCGACGCGATCGGCTCGTCCGCAAGGACAATCGGAGCTTCGACTGCAAGCGCCCGCGCAAGCGCCACACGGCTGCGTTCACCGCCTGAAAGATCGGTCACGCGCCGGTCGGCAAATGCCGTGACATCGGCGTCGGCCATGGCCCGAATCACCGCGCTTGCATCCCTCTCTCCCAGCCGTGCCGGATCGGTCGCACCGTGCGGGTAGCGGCCCAGGGCAACCACATCCCGCACCGGAAGCGGCCAATATACGACATGCCCTTGCGGCAGATACGACAGGCGCGTCGCCCGTTCGCGGATCGGCATCTCCGACACCGAGCGGCCATCGACGCGAACCGAACCCTCGAAGGGCAGTAGCCCAGCGATCGCCTTCAACAAGGTCGTCTTGCCCGCGCCATTGGGCCCCACCAGAGCGGCGAGGCAACCGCGCGGCAAGGACACCGAGAGATCCTGCACGATCGCGCGTCCCGACAGCCGCACACTGACCGTTTCCAGCGCGAGGAAGTCTGCGGTCACGACCAACCTCCTCCCAGTGAACGCCGCTCCCTCACGATCAGGTAGAGGAAGAACGGCACGCCGATGATCGACGTCAGCACACCCACCTTGATGTCCGTCGTCGACGGAATGACACGCACAGCGATATCGGCGGCCAGAAGCAACGCGGCGCCAGCGAGCGCACTCGGCACCAACAACCGCGCCGGATCATGCCCGATCAGCGGGCGGATCAGATGTGGCGCGACAAGTCCGATAAAGCTGATGCTTCCTGCAACGGACACGGCTCCCCCGACGCCAAGAGCAACACCGGCCACCACAGCAAGACGAAGCCGCCTGACATCGACGCCGAGGCTTTGCGCAGTCTCCTCGCCGAGACTCAGCGCGCGCAGAGCATGCCGCAGACTGAGCAACACGACGGTGCCGGCAATGATGAACGGCAGAGCGAGGATTACATGGCGGAAGCTCCGATCCTCCAATGAGCCGAGCAGCCAAAACGCAATCTCCAGCGCGGCGAACGGATTCGGCGACAGGTTCATCGCCAGCGCGGTCAATGCTCCAGCCAAACTCGAGATCGCAAGCCCGGCAAGGATCAACAGCAGCAGGCTGGCATTGCGCCCCGCCACGACCAGCAGGGCAAAGACCGACAGAAAGGCGAACACCACGCCGGTCATCGGCAGCACGAAGGAGCGCACGTCGGCAAGTCCCATCGCGATGACGAGCACAGCGCCGAACGCGGCCGACTGGGGCGCACCGAACAGCGACGGCGAAGCCAGCGGATTCCGCAACAACCCTTGCAACGCCGCACCGGATAGACCCAGGATGCCGCCAATCGCCACCGCCAGGATCGCGCGCGGCAGCCGGATCTCCTGCACAATGATACGCTGCTCCTCCATCCCACCGCCAAACAGGGCCTGGATCACCGTCAACGGCGACAGCCTCACCGGACCGACGGCAAGCGAGACGACGGCGAGCACGGCCACGACCAGGCCGAGCTCGATCACCGTCTCCACCACCTGTCGACGCACCGGCGCCGTCACCATGAACCGCTCACTCCTGCATAAACCGCTGGTCCGGTTGTTCCATAGTTCAAAACTTCCTGATAGCGCTTATTCAGGATGTTCTCGCCACGCGCGAAGACTTTCCAACCGGATTCCAAACGATAATCCACATAGAGATCGACGCGGGCATAGGCGGCGAGCAGGCCCGCCTCGTTGGCGTTGCTGAAGCGATCCGACACGACGACGACACGGGGTTCGATCAGCCAGTTCGGCGTTGGCGTAAAGCTCACGGCAAAGCGTGCCGTGTGCTCCGGCCGGCGCGCCAACGTTCGGTTTGTGCGCAAGTCCTTGGCCCTGAGGTTCGTATACGCCGCTTTGAAGTGGACATAGGCTGGAATGATCTCCACATCGGCCGCCACTTCCAAGCCTGACGTTTCCGCGCGTGCGACGTTGAAATAACGCGAGGTTGCAGTGTCGAATTCGATCAGATCCCGGAAGCTGTTCGCAAACCCGGTGAGCGAAACATTGAGCCGGCCGCCGAACAGGCTCTGGTCAATGCCGGCATCGTAACCGAAGCTCTCCTCCGGATTGAGGTTGGGGTTGCCATAGATTGGAGCGTAGAGTTGGAACAGTGTCGGCGCCTTCGCACCTGTTCCCGCGCTGGCGCGCAGCTTGGTCCCGGTTTCATGAATCGCGTAAGCGGCCGTTGTGCGCCAGGTCGCGAAACGAGCCACATTCGCGACGTCATCGACACGTCCGCCAGCGGTGACGTTCAGCCGCTCGCCGATCGGCACCTGCCAAAGCGCAAACAGCGAACGGGTATCCTGCTTTGCATCGAGTGTGGCATTTCGCGGTCCGGGCACCGGCGACCGATTGGTCGCAAATGTCGCCGCTGTTTCATGTTCGGCTTTCGCGCCGTAGACCAGCGAGCCGAACTGATCCATCCGCAACGTCGCCTGATATTCGGCGCCCACACGATCGCCGGTGAAATCGGAGATGATGCGCGTCGTGTTTGCGGGCAGCATGTTGATGCGATACGTCGTTTCGTCAAAACTGCGCTCGTTACGATTGGCAAACACATTCAAGCTGTGGGTCCAGCGCCCGTCGAACGTGTCGAACGCAGTGCGGGCGTTCGCCTGGCTGAACCAGCGCGTCGACACCGACGGCGTATCGGGAAAGGCGCCAGTCGCCGCGTCGTAGTCGGACTTCAGGTAGGATGACAGGATACCGGCATCGAAACGAACGCCCTCACCCGCATCGTATCCTACCCGCGCCGAGCCTGCGATCCTGCCATATCCATCGCGCTCGAGATTTGGGAAGCGCGCCTCGATCGACGGAATGCGGTAGCCATAGCGCGAGAATCCATCGCTCCGCTGCAACGCGCCGTTCACCGCATACGACCACGGCCCTTGCGATCCGGATATGGCGCCCATGCCGGACGCCGTGCCGTAGCTGCCGCCTTCGATCGTCGCGCTGGCCCGTGCAGGGCCGCTTCCCTTGCGCGTAATGATATTGACCACACCGCCGATCGCATCGGAGCCGTAAAGCGCACTCTGCGGGCCGCGCAGCACCTCGATTCGTTCGATCGAGCCAGGCGCAAACATCGAGAAATCGAAATCGCCACTCGCATTGGACGGATCGTTGGCGCGCACGCCATCAATCAGCACCAATGTCTGCCCGGTGTTCGCTCCACGCAGGCGAACGCTCGTCGTTCCCCCCGGCCCTCCCGTCTCGCTCACATCGATACCGGGCACACTGCGAAGTGCGTCGACCAGCGAAGCGGAGTTCGTGGTCGCAAGCGTAGCACCGTCCACCACACTGATAGCACTGCCGGTTCGTTCCAGCGGGCTGGGTGTCCGGTCCGCAGTCACCACGACCTCGGACAGGGTCTGCGTCGATTGCGCGGATGCTCTTTCATTTGCGACCGCCAGCGGAATACAGCATAGCGCCGCAGCCAGAAGAGATTTTCTATGTTTCATTGACGTCCATCAGAAGGCGAATGATCGGCGGCATCCGGCACCGATCGAAGCTTGAAAACTCCTGTCGCCCGGTGCATCGATGGCGCCAAGAAATTGCATGCGTGTCACGGGCTCAATTCGTCAAGCGAACGCCGCCATAGACTGCAAAGCCGGGCCGTAGGAATCCGGTCGGATCTTCGTAGCGTTCGTCAAACAGGTTGTCGATGCGGGCGAAGACTTTCGCATATTCGTTGAGTCGATAATCCCCCGCCAGGTTGACGATCGTGAAGCCCGGCGCGGTGAGCCGCGGAATCGAGAAGTCGCGATTGCCGTCGATCCACGAACCGACATGCAACACCGTCGCCGAGACGGTCAGCGGATCGATCGGATTCCACGACGCGGTAACGCTCGCCTTGTGACGCGGCCGCCGCAGCAGTTCGAGATCGGTCATCGCGTCGATGGCCTTCGTATAGGTGTAATCGGCTCGGAGCCACAGCCGGTCGGCCGGTCTGATCGTGACGAACGCCTCGACACCCGACGTCTCCGCCTTGCCGACGTTGACGTTGGTACGCACCACATAGGGCACCGTGGTCACGATCCCCGTGCCGGAAATCAGATCCGTGATGTCGTTGTGAAAATAGGTCGCGCCCAAGCGCAGACGATTGTTGAACACCGGCTGCTCGAATCCGACGTCATAACCCAGACTCTTCTCCGGCCGGAGGTTCGGGTTCGCCACGAAGGTCGGGAGAAAATCGACAAAGAGCTGATTGAGGGTCGGCGCCTTGAAGCCCGAACCGTAACTCGCTTTCAGCTTGGTTTCCGTCACCGGCAGGATCACCGCCGGCGCAACACGAAATGTGGTCGCATCTCCGAAACGTTCGTTGATATCGTGCCGCACATTGCTGACCACGAAGAAGCGCTCGGAAAATTGCGATTGCAACTGGGCATAAACGCCGGTGTTCGAATTGTCGGCCTTCACCGCCGACGCATGCATCGTTTCAATCTCATGCTCGGCACCCGTGACCAGCGTCTGCCCCGGCATCAGCAGGGCGACACCGCGCCAATCGACTTTCGTGCGCGTGCCGGTGTCGACCGTCGGAATGGATGTCGGAGTGAGCTTGTTCTCGTTCCAGTGGTCGGTGTAGTTCACGCCGAAGTAGTTCGTGAACCGCCCGTCGAATCCCGTCCACACAGCCTCGCCACGGGTAAAGAACTGTTTGACGTGACGGCTGCTCTGCACTCCGCTCGGAACGCCCGCATATGTCGGCGGCAGGAACTCGTCGCCTGTGTATCTCAGCTCGCCTTCGGTGTAACGGCCGACATAGTTGAGGCGGAAGCTGTCGCTGATGTCGAGACCGAGCTTCGTCGATGCGGTCACGTTGTCATAGGCGTCGCCGATCGCGCGCCGCCCCGGCGGTAGCAGGTTCGGCGGCGTCACCGGTATATTGGTCGACCGAAAATGCGAAACATTGAAGGCATAGTCAAAGTTTGATTGTGAACCGCTGAGGCCCGCCGCCTGGTTGAACGTGCCGAACGAGCCTCCTTCCAGCAGTCCGGTCACCTTCGCCGGACCTTTGCCGCGCTTGGTGGTGATCGAGATCACCCCGCCGATCGCATCCGCACCATAGAGGCCGCTCTGAGGTCCGCGCAGAACCTCGATGCGCTCAATGTCGGTGGTCAGCAGCTGGCCGAGGTCGAACGAGCGATTGGGATTGCTCGGATCACTGACGTCGATGCCATCGATCAGCACCTTGGTATGATTGGAGTTGGTGCCGCGCATGAAAATTGAGGTCTGACTGCCAGCGCCACCGGCCTGCACGATGTTGAGTCCCGGCACCGTGGCGAGCACATCCGGCACGGTCCTGCGCTGATCACGCTCGATCTCCTCGGCGGTGATAACGGTGACGGAGCTTGCCACCTGGTCTTGCGGCGTCGGCAAGCCGGTCGGGCTGACGACGATCGTCGGCAGCACGTTTGATGGCTCGGGTTGTTGTGCAAACACCGGCGAAACGCCGGCGGTCAAAAGCGCAAAGCATGACGCCGACAACAGAAGTCGTCGCGCCTTCGGCAGATGATGAAAAGACATAACAATAAGGACCTCAGCGGCAGCGTGTGGCACGTCACCGCGAACGAAGTCCTTCACCACTGTGACAGACAGCGGATTCGGCACCTACCGACGCACCCCGATCGATATGCTCGCGTGTGACCACGTCCGACGGCAGGTCTCCTGGCTCACGGATCAGTATCCACCGCCGCCTTCCCGGAAAGGTCCTTTCCAGTGGCCTTTTGGCGATAGATTCACCGCTCACAGTTGCGGGGGCAGCCGCAGCATCGCCGTGTGCTCAGTGTCGGAGCGTTCGGCTTCTGCGTTCCCGTTTAATCCCCAAGGGGAACCGTCGCGACGGACTATAGGTAATCGACTTTAACCTGTCAAACGCCCGCGGAGACAGTGCGAGCGCAGCGCGGCGGTGTGTGATAATTTAGAGACATCGCAAATGGCCCACGCTGAGATCCGCCGGATCGCATGGGCCATCGCAACGTTCGTCGATCAGGCCGCTTCGTCAGCGCGGCGCCATTTCGGAAACGGATCGCTGAGCTTCGACCACGCCTTGATGTTCATCCCGGGCTCCCCCGCGACGAGGCATGCATCGAGCCGCGCGCGGATGGCCTGTTCATCCATATCCGTGCCGATGAAGACGATCTCCTGGCGGCGATCACCGTAAAGCGCGTTCCAATTCTTCTTCAACGTCTGGCGCCAGTATGGATCGCTGGGCCAGCGCTCCACGGGAATGTTCGCCCACCAGAATCCCATTCCTTCAGTCTTGACGATCGCGCCGGCCTGGCTGAGTTCGCCCACCCAGTCCGGACGCGTCGCAATCCAGAAATGGCCCTTGGCTCGGATCACCCCGCCCCAACTCTCACGCAAAAAACGATGCAGCTTCTCCGGTTCGAACGGACGCTGCGCGCGGTAGACGAAATTCCGGATGCCGTACTCCTCGGTCTCCGGAACATGGTCGGCGAAGCCATAGAGCTCCTTGTACCAAAGCGGATTCGCCTGCGCCTTCTCGAAATCGAAACGACCCGTGTCCAGCACGCGTTCGAGCGGCACCTTCGAATAGCTGGTTTCGATCAAGTCGGCAGACGGATTCAGCGCACGAATGATCTTGCGCGCTGCATCGCGCTGTGCAGGGGTCGCATCGCCGACCTTGTTGAGGATCACCACATCGGCGAATTCGATCTGCTCGACGAGGAGATCGACGAGCGTACGCCGGTCGTCGTCGCCCAGCGCTTCGCCGCGCTGCTTGAGGAAATCGGTCGAGGCGTAATCCTTCAACAGGTTCACCGCATCGACCACTGTCACCATCGTATCGAGGCGCGCGACATCGGCGAGACTCTGTCCGGCTTCGTCACGAAAGTCGAAGGTCGCCGCGACGGGCAACGGCTCAGAGATGCCGGTCGATTCGATCAGCAGATAGTCGAAGCGCGCATCCTCCGCCAGCGCGCGCACCTCCTTCAGCAGGTCCTCGCGCAAGGTACAGCAGATGCAGCCATTGGTCATCTCCACAAGCTTCTCGTCAGTCCTGGAAAGGTTCGCACCACCATCGCGGACGAGGTCGGCGTCGATGTTCACCTCGCTCATGTCGTTGACGAGAACCGCGACCTTCAGGCCTTTCCGGTTGTTCAGAACGTGATTCAGAAGCGTCGTCTTCCCAGATCCCAAGAAGCCGGACAGCACGGTGACGGGTAGTTTTCTCATGTTTGTCGAACAGTCTGTTGAGCGCGCGCAGGCGTGCATTCACGGGTGAGCTCTTGTTGATGTTATGTTATAACATAACAATCAAAAGAAGGTCTGCTGTCAAGGCTGGAACCTGCCTCGTTTCTCGCTCCCATGGGGGGGCCAGGCTTTTAATGGTTTTAGTCCTCGAGAGCCCTCCAGAGAAAACCTCTGGGTTGTTGGCAAAACCGCCCCTGCGGCGTCCCAGACCCTTCGGCCGATAACTCCAACATGCGCACCAGCCGTTGCCGTTCTGCAACTCGCTCTTGCAAATCATTTGCAAGAGCGATACGCAATAAATGCGAATGAGTTGCAACTGGGGGCATCATGAGACGCTGGCGATCAACCACTGCACTTTCCACAGTGGCCCTTCTTGTAGGCGCAGCGGCGCCAGCCGTCGCTCAAGACACTCTTCCTGAGATCGTCGTCGAAACCGCAACGCCAGTCATTTCGGGCGACCCGGATTTCACGTCGGTCAGCACCATGGGTCAGTCGGAGGTCCTGGCCCATGGTGCTGCTTCCCTCGGCGATACTCTCGGCACCCAGGCAGGCATTTCGCAGACCTCGTTCTCGCCGGTGGCCAGCCGTCCGGTCATTCGCGGTCTCGGCGGCTTTCGCGTGCGCACCCAGGAAAACGGCATCAGCACGCAGGACATGGCCAATCTCGGCGAGGACCATGCGGTCACCATCGATCCCCTGCTCGCGGGACAGGTCGAGGTCATTCGCGGCCCCGGCACATTGCGCTACGGCTCGCAGGCGATTGGCGGCGTGGTGAGCGCCACCAACTCGCGGATTCCCGACCAGATTCCGACCAATGGCATAAGCTTCGCCTCACGCGGCGGATTCAGCAGCGTCAACAACGGACGCGATAGCGCGGCACTGCTCGAAGCAGGCGGCAACGGCTTTGCCGTCCATGTCGACGGCTTCGCCCGCCGGGCCGGCGATTACGCGATACCAGGCGGCGGCAGGCAACTCAATTCAGGCTACCGGTCCGACGGATATGCGTTCGGCGCTTCGCACATCTTCGACCGCGGCTTCGTCGGCATCGCCTATCAGCACACGCAGATGACCTACTACATTCCCGGCATCGCCTCGGCAGCAAGCAAGAATCACATCGATCTCTGGCAATCGAAGTGGACAAGCCGTGGCGAATTCCGGATCGAGGAGTACGGCTTCGATACCGTCAAATACTGGTTCGGCGCGACCGATTACAAGCATAACGAGGTCAACGTCATCGACGGCGTCAACGAGATCGGTTCGCGGTTCAAGAATCGCGAGTTCGAATCCCGCATGGAGATATCGCACCTACCGATGAACACTTTTCTCGGCGAGATGCGTGGTGTGTTCGGCACGCAATGGGGCAACCGCAAGCTCTCCGTCGGCGGCATCGAGGAATTGCTCGCCCCGGCGTCGGTCCGCAGCATCGCCGCGTTCGTCTTCGAAGAGATCGCGATGACCGAAAAGCTGAAGCTGCAGGCCTCAGGCCGGTTGGATCACATCAGCGTTGAGGGCACCGGCGCGATCTTCCCGGCCTCGCTGCTGCCACCGCCGGACGATCCCACGACCTTCAACGTGTCGCGCGTCTATCAACCGGCCAGCGCCAGCGTCGGCTTGCTCTACGCTCTGCCGAACAAGATCACGGCGCGTATCACAGCGCAGCACGTCGAGCGGGCACCGGACGCCATCGAACTTTTCTACAAGGGACCGCACGACACGCCGCGCACATTCGAGATCGGCGATCCGACCATGACGCTGGAGAAAGCCAATACGATCGAAGTCGGTTTGAAGCGCAACGAAGGGGAGTTCCGTTTCGAAGTCTCCGCCTACTACACCCAGTTCAAAAATTTCATCTACAAGAATTTTACCGGCGCCAAATGTGACGGCACGTTCGCAACCTGCGGCGATCCCAACGGCACTTTCGACCAGATCAAGTATTCGCAACGCGATGCCCGCTTCTATGGCGCGGAGGTCCAGGCGGAGCACGATATTGCGCAGATATGGAACGGCACCTGGGGCGTTTCGGGACAGTATGACTTCGTCCACGCCACCTTCACCGACGGCTCGTACGTGCCGAAAATTCCGCCGCATCGGTTGGGCGCCGGCCTCTATTATCGCGACACCACCTGGACCGCGGCCGTCAATCTGCTGCACGCCTTCGCGCAGACCAACCTCGGCGCGTTCGAGACGCCGACATCGGGCTTCAACCTTCTGAATGCCGAGTTGAGTTACAAACAAAAATTCAGTGGTGGCGCGAACCTGGTCCCGGAGGTCACGGTCGGCATTCGCGGCGAGAATCTGTTGAACGAACGAATTCGCTTACACCAATCTTACAAGAAGGACGAAGTGCTGCAGCCGGGCCTCAATATCCGCCTGTTTGCATCGGCCAAGCTGAACTAGGCGGTCAGCTTGCGGTCTTCGGGTCGCTCCTGCCTTGCTTTCCCGTCGAGACGGCGTTGGCGGACATTTGCTCTGCCAACCTGACGAGATGCTCGCGCATCGAGTGATCCTGCAGATTGTGGAAGGCTCTCAGCAGGCGGAGCCCGAGGATCGTCTTGAGCATTTGCGCGGGATCGGCCGGAACGTGGCCTGCTTCGAGGCCCGAATACCCTTCCGTGTCGTCGTAAAAGAAGGTCACGGGCACATCGAGCGCCTCGGAAATCTGCGCCAATCGGCTGGCGCTGATACTTTTAGAGCCGGATTCGTAATTTTGAATCTCATGCTCGGTCAGGCCGAGAATCTGCCCGAGTTCTCCCTGAGATATCCCCTTGGACAATCGCCGGGCCTTTACCAACTGCCCGATTTGCCTGTCGAACTCATCAAAGCGCCTGCCGCCCACGGAACGCTCCCAATTCTATTTGGCTTTAGCCATTCGGCTTTGCACAATCTGCGGGTCGGTTCGGGTCGTAAAACCCGCGAACATATTGACCAGCGCTTCACTCTTATAAGACTTCAGTAATTCGTTCGGATGGACGAATTCGTCGCGAAACCAAGGATATTTACGGCCGTCGAACGCATCGATCGTCCATTCGATGAGACGGCTGACCCGCCTGATCTTCTTCGCATCCGGATGATAGGTCAGCCAGATATCCATATCGAACTGAATTCCGATATCCAGCGGAATCATCGGTCCGCCGATCACCGGAACATAGGTCGGTAGCCAACCGATCCCGGCCCCCTTCGCAATCGCCCAGACATGGGCGCTGCTGACGTTGTTTCGCATGGCAACAAAGCCGAGCTCTTCGCGATTGGCGTACTGGTCGTAAAGCTCGCGCCCGCGGGTCTGCTCGGCGTCCTGCAGCACGATCCGATGGTTCTGCCGAATGTCGTCCGGCCCCTTCGGCATGCCATAGATCTCGACGTAAGCCGGCGAGACGAACGGCATCACGTGCAGCCGTCCAATCCTGACGATCTTGAGAGATGACACGTTCGGCCGCTCGAGTTGCACCGCCACATCAGCTTCCAGCCGCAGGACGTCGGCGCTGCGCATTTCGCACTTCAAATCCACCAGCAGGCCCGGGTGAACCCGCTGGAATTCAATCAGACGCGGCGCCACCCAAAATGTCCCGAGGCCTTCGGTAATGGCGAGGCGGACCTCTCCCGACAGGTTCGGCGTGTTCCGGCTGAAGGCACGGCGAAGCTCGAATGACGCCTCCTCCATCCGCGTCGCCGCCGCGATCACCTGCTTGCCCTCCAGCGTCAGCCTGACGCCGTCCACATGCCGGGTCAGAAGGGTCGTGCGGTACGTGCTCTCTAAGTGCTGAACCCGCTTGCGTAAATATCCAGCGGACAGCCCCAGGTGCTCGGCAGCTGCTCGAAAGCTCCCGGTCCGTGCAACTTCGAGGAATATCCGCACTGAATCCCAGTCGTCCATCCGACCGGAGGGGTGCGCACCGCTGTGCTCACCCGTGCTCTCAATTGAGTGCATACAAACGGTCCCTGCTGCCTGTTTTTATTATTGGCAGAAAGAACCCACCTTCACAACCAAGAGGCGACCTGATGACGGCGCACGATCTCGGCTTATTGCGCAAGACCGCCAGTAATCGCGCAGCAGGACGAACCGCCGCGCACTCGCTGGACCGGATGACGCTGTCGCAGCTCTCGCGGCGCACCGTGATCTTCACCCCTAATGGCGCCCGGATCGCCGCACTGATGGATGCCGCACGCGAGGATATCCCAGGTCTCACCAAGAACGAGATCGTGCAGGCCGTCGCGACCCACAATCCGGATACATTCTGGGCCATCGCCCGACGCGATCGATTCAATGTCGACGATCCGAAGGGGGATGGATTCCTAGCCGTCCTGCCGCTGACGCATGAAGGCACGCGACGCCTCCTCGATGGTCGGCTGGATACGCGCAATCCCGACCTCACCTATGTCACGCGCCAATCGGAGCGGCCTGCTGGCATCTATGTGTGGGCGATCCACGCCAAGGGACCGATCGCTGCGGCGATCTCGCTCGTGCTCGAGAAGTATTCAAGTCCGCTGTATCAGGGCGTCAACATCTACTCGCGCCCCATCACCAAGGGCGGCCTCCGCGTTCTGGAGCCGCTCGGCTTCTCCCCCGGCGCTCACTACGACGGAATACACGCCACGAACTTCCACATGCTCGATCGATCGAACGATCGACCGACAAGTCGCGCCGTGGACCCGCTCTCGATCCGGGTCGCCCGCTCAATGGAGGATATCGCGCGCGTGATCGCCATTCGCAGCGCCGTCTATATGAGCGAGCAATCCTGTCCGTTCACGGAGGAGTTCGACGGCAACGATTTCTCCGCCACCCACTTGATCTGCCATTGGCAGGGCGAACCGGTCGGCTGCATCCGCATCCGCTATTTTGCCGATTTCGCGAAGCTGGAGCGGCTGGCTGTTCTCGGCAAGCACCGGCGGGCGGGCCTCGCCGGACGCATTGTCGACGCTGCAGTCGATCTCTGCCGACTAAAGGGCTACAGGGTGCTCTACGCCCATGCCCAGAAGCGGCTGATGGATTTCTGGGAGAAGCGCGGTTTCACCAGAATGCCGGGCGCGCGCGAGTTCGTATTCTCCGACTTCGACTATGTCGAAGTCAAACTCGAAACTCCAAAACATCCGCAAAGCATCACACTCGAAGCCGACCCTTATGTGATCATCCGACCGGAAGGCCTATGGGACCAGCCCGGCGTGCTGGAAACATCGGCCCGCCGAGGGAGCTTCGCCACCGGCGGACCGCTTTATGACTGACGTCGTCGATCTGAAATCCTACACGCATGCCGCTGCCAGTCAGTTGCTCGTCGTGATCGACCTGCAAGATTTTTATTGCGAGAGGCTACGCAGCGAGCACGGGATCGCCATCGAACGTTCGCTCGAGAACTGCCGCGCGGCCATCCGCCATGCTCGCAAGGTCGGAATACCCCTCGCCTACACGCGGTTGAGCTGTGAGACGTCTGCCAATTGGATCGAAGGCTTCGAGCCGAAGCGCTCTGACATGGTGTTCGATCGCACGCGTCCGTCCTGCTACGCCTGCCCCTACTTCGAGGAAGTCGTATCGCAGGTCGGCCACTACACCATCGCCGGTTTGATGGCGGAGGCGACCTGCGTCGCGACGGCAATCGAGGCTTCGCATCGTCACCATACAGTGACCTTTCTCGACGATGCCTCGGTCAGCAGCGGACAGGACCGTATCGACCCCCTGTCCGCTCATCGTCTGACGACCGGCATGCTGACACTGTTCGCTCAACCGATCACCACCAGGCAATGGATAACAGCGACGTCGGGGCGAGGCATGCAGGGCCGCAACTATGGATGATGGCATCCGGGCCTCGCTCCTTGACGTCGTTTCCGTTTTCGAGCGGCAACGGGCGATCGTGGCATCGAGCAACAACGATTTTGCGGTTTTCCTGATCGATCTTGCGATCATGGAGCTGCGCGTTCAGGCCGGCAGCATCTCCGAGCTGGAGCTGGCCGAGATCAGCGCCGTCCTTCGCGACAAGCTCGCAACAAAATGAGCATCACCAGCATCGGAACGACGATGGCCGACAGGCGCTGGACCATTCTGCTCCTGGCATTTGCCGCCCGTGGCGCGACTGGATATCAATTCCAGTCGGTCGCATCGACAACGCAGATGCTGGCAGAGCATTATCAGGTCGGCTTTTCCGACATCGGGCTGCTTCTCGGCGTCTATATGCTGCCCGGGGTTGTCGTTGCGTATGCGACCGGCAGACTGGGGCAGCGTTATCGCGAAGACCAGCTCTGTCTCGTCGGTCTGTCGCTCATGATCGGCTCTGGCATCGGCATCGGTCTGTCGGACCATCTGCTGATGGGCCTTGCATTCCGCATCACGGGAGGCATCGGCGCAACGGTGGTCATTATCACCGTGACCAAGATGATTGCCGACTGGTTCAATGGTCGCGAGATTGTCCTGGCAATGTCGGTCGTGCAGGTGAGCTGGCCGATCGGCGCCATGCTCGGCCTCCCGCTTCAAACTGCTCTGGCAGAGACCTTCGGATTGATGACTGCCATGCTCTCGACCGGCATCGTTGCTGTCATCGTGCTCGCCGCTTTTGTTCTGCGCTACGCACCGCTCCCCCAATCAGACGTGCGGCAAGCCGCATCGACAAGCCTGAGTTTATCCAGCCGTGCGCCGATCATCGTTGCCGGCGCCATCTGGGGCGCGATGAATGTGGCCTGCATCGTCGTCTTCACCTCCGCCCCACAGGTTCTGCAGGCGCAGGGCCTCTCGGCGACGACTGCGGCTGCCATGGTCGGCGCCATCGTGCTGCTGACGATCATCTCGATCCCTGCCGGCGGTTATCTCGTTCAGTGGCTCCGCAGGACGACAGTCGCTATCGCATTTTGCGCCACGATGGCCGCGCTATCTCTCGCCCTCTTCGCGATGGAGATCTGGCCCGCGGCAGCCTGCGTTCTGTTCGGGCTCGCGATCGGACCGCTCTCGGGCAGCATCCTCGTGTTGCCCTCGCTCGTTCTCGATCAGGAACAGCGTGCAGCCGGCTTCGGACTGTTCTATAGCGTCTTCTATCTGCTGATGGTGGCAGGCCCCGCATGCGCCGGTTACCTTCAGGACCAATGGCAGAGGCCGGAAGCTCCGATCGTGTTCGCATCGGTTCTTTTGAGCGCCATCCCGTTCATGCTGCTTCTCTTTGTCCGTCTGAAGCGGCGGCATGACACCGGTGTCGATGCCGCCGGCATCCTCACGCCACTCGAGGCGCAGTCGCCCAACTGACACCGGCAGCACCTCGGCGAATCACAAACCGCTTGCAGCAGGCATCCGAGAATCGCCTAGATAGACAGACGGCTTGTTGCCGCCCGAGGACATTGCGAAATGCAAAGACTAGCGATAGCGGCTGCGTTCATTGTTCTTTCCCTGGGGCACGGCCTGGCCCAGGGCGGAACCTACGACCTGACGCTCAAGGTCGACGCAACCAAGATCACCGGCAGCCCCTGGGACGGCATTCCCGGGCTCGGCGGAACGCGCGCCAACATCAACGGCGCTCCGGACCCGGCGGTCTGTATCGTCCAGGCTTCCAGCAAACCGCAGTGCCTCTGGAAACCACAGGGACGACGGCTGCTGTCGCTCTGCCAGAACGCGCACACCTGCAAGTTCCCAGCCGTGTCGCTCCCCTCGCCGCCGGTAGGACTTCTGTTCATCGACATCGATGCTCGCCGCCACGATTTGATCGATATCATCGTCCTCACGGGAAATTCGACCGCCGCAGGCGAAGCGGATGTCGAGCTTGCGCTTCGCTCGGCCATGGAGACACTCACCCCGGCCCTGTCGGAGGCGGCGCGGGAGCGCGGTCTCCACAAGGCGAAGATGGTGCCGCTGCAACAGTGTCTCTCGCAAGCGGGCTGCCGTCTCACGCAATCCGAGTTCAAACTCGACCTCAGACGGTGAACCGACGCGTCGGGCGCGATTGTCCACAGCATCGGAGGCTGCGCCGAAATGCCCGCGGCGCGTGCACGATCTTGCCGCATCTCGCGCGATAAGCTGTTTTCAACACTGATTCACCGCTGCGCAATGGCTTGATGCGACCGCGGCTGCTGGTCCATAAGCCCCTCCCGGCCGGTGACGATTCACCGGCTGCGTCTGATCGGAAAGAATATATCGCGTGCGAACTATCAGTCAGAAGATCGCGGAAGAGCTCGGCATCCGCGAACAGCAGGTCGATGCGACGGTGGCCTTGCTTGATGACGGTGCAACCGTGCCGTTCATCGCCCGCTACCGTAAGGAACTCACCGGCGCGCTTGACGATGCGCAGCTCCGCACGCTGGAGGAGCGCTTAAAATATCTCCGCGAGATGGAGGAGCGGCGCACGACCATCCTGAATTCAATCCGCGAGCAAGGCAAACTTGATGCGGTACTCGAGGCCGCCATCATGAACGCCGACAGCAAGGGGCGCCTCGAGGATATCTATCTTCCGTTCAAGCCGAAACGACGCACCAAGGCTGAAATCGCCAAGGAAGCAGGCCTCGCGCCGCTGGCGGAGCAATTGCTGACCCAGCCCGAGAACGATCCGCAAGCCGTCGCCACAGCCTTCGTAAACCCGGACAAGCAGGTGGCCGATACGGCTGCGGCGCTGGACGGTGCACGCGCCATTCTCGTCGAACGCTTTGCCGAAGACGCGGATCTGATCGGCGCGCTGCGCGAGCAGATGTGGACGAACGGCCTGCTCGCGTCGAAGGTTCGCGACGGCAAAAAGGAGACCGGCGCCAAGTTCAGCGACTATTTCGATTTCAGCGAACCGCTGAGCAAGCTGCCATCCCACCGTGTGCTGGCGATGTTCCGCGGCGAGAAGGAAGAGGCGCTCGACCTGCAGCTTCTGCCCGAAGCGCCGAGCCCCACTCCGAACCCGGTGAATTCCTACGAGCTGAAGATCCGCCACCGCTTCAATATCGCCGACCATGGCCGCCCTGGCGATCGCTGGCTCGCCGACACCGTGAGCTGGGCATGGCGGACCAAGATCCAGGTGCATCTGAATATCGACTTGCGCATGCGGCTGTGGTCGATGGCGGAGGAAGAGGCCGTCCGCGTGTTCGCATCCAACCTGCGCGACCTGTTATTGGCCGCTCCGGCCGGCGCGCGCGCCACCATGGGCCTCGATCCCGGATACCGGTCCGGCGTCAAGGTCGCCGTCGTCGATTCCACCGGCAAGGTGGTCGCGACTACGACGATCTATCCGCACGAACCGCAGCGGCGCTGGGATGATGCGCTCGCAACGCTCGGCAAGCTCGTGCGCGAGCATCGCGTCGAGCTGATCGCGATCGGCAACGGCACCGCATCGCGCGAAACCGACAAGCTCGCAGGCGATCTGTTGAAGTTGCTGCCTGACCTCAAGGTCTCCAAGATCGTCGTCTCGGAAGCCGGCGCGTCGGTGTACTCCGCCTCGGCGTTTGCATCGGAGGAGCTGCCGGAACTGGATGTAACGCTCCGTGGCGCGGTCTCGATCGCGCGACGCCTGCAGGACCCGCTGGCCGAACTGGTCAAGATCGATCCGAAATCGATCGGCGTGGGGCAGTACCAGCATGATCTCAGCGAAGCCAAGCTTTCGCGGTCGCTCGATGCCGTGGTCGAGGATTGCGTGAACTCCGTCGGCGTCGATGCCAATACGGCCTCTGCTCCGCTGCTGGCGCGGGTGTCGGGCATCGGCTCCGGCCTCGCGCAGAGTATCGTCCAACATCGCAACGCCAACGGCCCGTTCAAATCGCGCAAGGCGCTGAAGGACGTGCCGCGGCTGGGCCCGAAGGCGTTCGAACAATGCGCGGGCTTCTTGCGCATCGCCAACGGCGATGATCCGCTGGATGCGTCGGGCGTCCACCCGGAGGCTTATCCCGTGGTGCGGCGCATTCTGGCCGCGACCAAGAGCGACATCAAGGCGATCATCGGCAACACGCAGGCGCTGCAGCAATTGAAGCCACAAACCTTCGTCGACGATACGTTCGGCTTGCCGACCGTCACCGATATTCTGCGCGAACTGGAAAAGCCGGGCCGCGACCCGCGCCCTGCCTTCAAGACGGCGGTCTTCAAGGAAGGCGTGGAGACTTTGAACCACCTCAAGCCCGGCATGGTGCTGGAGGGCACGGTCACCAACGTCGCCGCGTTCGGCGCCTTCGTCGATATCGGCGTGCACCAGGATGGGCTGGTGCATGTCTCGGCGATGTCCCGCACCTTCATCAAGGACCCGCGCGAGGTGGTGAAGTCCGGCGACATCGTCCGGGTCAAGGTGCTCGACGTGGACGTGCCGCGGAAGCGGATTTCCCTCACCCTCCGGCTCGACGATGAGTTGACGGCCAATCGCCCCGCCGGTGCGGCTCGCGGCAACGCCCGCGCCAACGGTCCGGCATCATCACCACGCAAGGCTCAGCAGCCGTCGTCTTCCGGTGGCGGTGCGCTGGCCGATGCATTGCGGCGGGCAGCCGAGCGAAACGACAGCAAATCGAAACGGTGAGACAAACGGTCCATGGACGAGAATCGCTGGGCGTGATCCAACGCTCGGCGTATGGCTGGCTTCTGAACACACCCGATCCGAGCGAGGCCAGCTCGCCGTTCTTTGGAGACCTCATGCCATCGATCATTGCCGCGCTGCTCGATAAGAGCTGGTTCGCCGTTCTTGCCCGTGTCGTTCTGACCTTCATGTTCTGGGGCAGCGGCCTCGCCAAGCTGATCGACTTCCGCGGCGGTGTGGCGGAAATGGCGATGTTCGACCTGCCCTACCCGGTGGCGATGAATGTTCTGACCATCGTCACCCAGATCGGCGGTTCGCTTCTGATCATTTTCAACCGCTGGGCCTGGCTCGGAGCAGGCGCGCTGGCGGTCTTCACCGCGCTGACCATTCCGCTGGTGCATCACTTCTGGTCGTTGCCGGAGCCGCGTGCGACGGTCGCCTTTCACACCGCGACCGAGCACATCTCCATGATTGGCGGTCTGATGGTCGTCAGCATCCTGTGCTGGCGTCAGCGCGCCAAACAATCGGGCTGACTGCGGCCGCCTCAGCGCGGCCACGTTCTCAAGGCGACCAGGCCGCCATCGATCGGCAGCAGGATGCCGGTCACCCAGCGCGACTCGTCCGAAGCCAGATAGACCGCGCCATGGGCAATGTCCCAGGCCGTGCCTTCGGTCTTCATCGGCACCATATTCTTGCGCCGCTCGCGCGCCTCAGGGCCGAGATGGCCGACCATCGGCGTGTTGACCGAACCGACGATGATGCAGTTGGCGCGGATATTCTGCGTCGCGTAGTCGGCAGCAACCGACATGGTAAAGCCGTGCAAACCCGCCTTCGCTGTGGAATAAGCCACCGCGCCTGCGCTGCCCATCAAGCCAAGCGCTCCGGCGATCGACGACACCATGATGACCGAACCGCCACCGCCTTCCTTCATCCGCGGCAGGCAGAACTTAGTGCAGAGCATCGTCGTCGTCAGATTGGCCTCGAGCACACCGTGCCAGGTCTCGAGCGACACGGTCTCGGGCGTACCGGGCCCGCCGATGCCAACATTGTTGTGGAGGATATCCAGCCGGCCGTAGGTCTTCACCGCGAAGTCCGCCATGGCTTCGGCCACATCGGCCTTGGCGACGTCGCCTGCGAACACCGAAGCCTCGCCGCCCTCGTCCTTGATCTGCTTGGCGAGTTTTTCGGCCCGCTCAGCACTGCGATTTACCAGCACCACCTTCGCGCCTTCGCGCGCAAACAGGATGGCGGTGGCCATACCATTGCCCACGCCCTCACCCCGCGGCGCAGCCCCCGTCACCACCGCGACCTTGCCCTGAAGCCGTCCCGCCATCGTCATCTCCCCCATCTGCCGCACCACCGATTTCCGGTTTGGCTCTGTGTTCGGATGTTTCCTGCCCGGCAGCAAGCCGACATGGAGCATAGGCCACCCGCCAATTTCGCGCCTCGCCTAGCTGAGCCACTCCGTCGCAGCGATGGATAGCAAAAGAGCGGCACCATCGATGCCGCTCTTGGTTCTAAGTCATGGACGTCCTGACGTTGCGGAGCGCCTTACTCGGGCACCCTGCGAACCGCGCCCTCGGCTGCGCTGGTGGCGAATGCCGCATAAGCCTTCAGCGCGCTGGTGACGCGCCGCTTGCGGACTTCAGTGGGTTTCCAGCCAGCCTTGTCCTGCGCCGCGCGGCGCTTGGCGAGCTCGGCCTCATCGACGGCCAGATGCACCTTGCGGTTCGGAATATCGATCTCGATGGTGTCGCCTTCGCGTACCAGACCGATCAGACCGCCGTCTGCCGCCTCCGGCGAGACGTGACCGATCGAAAGCCCCGACGTGCCGCCCGAGAAGCGTCCGTCCGTGATCAACGCGCAGGCTTTGCCGAGGCCTTTCGACTTCAGGTAGCTGGTGGGATACAGCATCTCCTGCATGCCGGGACCGCCGCGCGGCCCCTCATAGCGGATCACCACCACGTCGCCCGGGTTGATCTTGTTCGACAGAATGGCATGCACCGTCGCATCCTGGCTCTCGAACACCCGCGCTGGGCCTGAGAACTTCAGAATGCTCTCATCGACGCCCGCCGTCTTGACGATGCACCCGTCGATCGCGAGGTTGCCCTTCAGCACGGCAAGCCCGCCATCCTTCGAGTAGGCATGCTCCGCGCTGCGGATCACGCCCTTCTCACGGTCCAGATCGAGGTCGTCCCAGCGACGATCCTGGCTGAACGCCTCCTGAGTCGGCACGCCGCCCGGCGCCGCCATGAAAAAATCGCGCACCTTCTGGCTGTTCGATTTGGCGATGTCCCAGTGATCGATCGCCTCGCCGATGGTCGTCGCATGCACCGTCGGCAGATCGCGGTTGAGCAGGCCTGCGCGATCGAGCTCGCCAAGGATCGCCATGATGCCGCCGGCGCGATGCACATCTTCCATATGCACATCCGCCACTGCCGGTGCGACTTTGCACAGCACCGGTACCTTGCGTGAGAGCCGGTCGATGTCGGCCATGGTGAAATCCATCTCCGCCTCGTGGGCGGCGGCAAGGATGTGCAGCACCGTGTTGGTGGAACCGCCCATCGCGATATCCAGCGCCATGGCATTTTCGAACGCGCCCTTCGAGGCGATCGCCCGCGGCAGCACCCGCTCGTCGTTCTGCTCGTAGTAGCGGCGAGCCAGATCGACCACCAGATGACCGGCCTCGACGAACAATCGCTTGCGGTCGGCATGGGTCGCGAGCGTCGAGCCGTTGCCCGGCAGGGACAGACCAAGCGCCTCGGTCAGGCAGTTCATCGAGTTCGCCGTGAACATCCCGGAGCACGAGCCGCAGGTCGGACACGCCGAGCGCTCGATGGCCTTGACGTCCTCGTCGCTCACTCGCTCGTCGGCCGCTGCCACCATCGCATCGACGAGATCCATCGAATGGGTCTTGCCCGCCAGAACGACCTTGCCGGCTTCCATCGGCCCGCCGGAGACGAACACCGCCGGGATGTTCAGCCGCAGCGCCGCCATCAGCATGCCGGGCGTGATCTTGTCGCAGTTGGAGATGCACACCATGGCATCCGCACAATGGGCATTGACCATATACTCGACGCTGTCGGCGATCAGCTCGCGCGATGGCAGCGAGTACAGCATGCCGTCGTGGCCCATGGCGATGCCGTCATCGACGGCGATCGTGTTGAACTCCTTCGCCACGCCGCCTGCAGCCTCGATCTCGCGCGCGACCAGCTGACCGAGATCCTTCAGATGCACATGGCCGGGCACGAACTGGGTGAAGGAGTTGACGACGGCAATGATCGGCTTGCCGAAGTCGCTGTCCTTCATGCCGGTGGCGCGCCAGAGGCCGCGCGCGCCGGCCATGTTGCGTCCGTGAGTCGTGGTGCGGGAACGATAAGCGGGCATTGTCAGTCCAGGTTATTGGTTATGACGGGGACTTTGATCGGCTTCTAAACTAACTTTCGGCGGCGGCATAGCAAGCAGGGCGCGGTTCGCGCCATGCCCGCTCTGCGTCTTGAGCAGGCTTGCAGGCCCCCGAAGGCCATCAGTTTGAACGGCAAGCAGCGGGTGCCGCAGCCTGTAAAGGCCACGGCAGGCTGAAATGCCGTTAAAATATAATAAAAACAGGAACTTATAAGATCGCTACCACGATCTACCAGCTTAGACCGCCTTATTCTCCAAGGTCGGGCGCCGGCCAAGCGTCGCGATACTGACCAGAAACGCCCCCAGCGCGCAGAAGGCGATAGCACCCAGCATTGGCCGCGGGGTGCCGTCGAACACCAGGCTGACGATCACGATCATGATGCCGCCCGTGATCATTTGCAGGGTGCCGCCGAGCGCGGACGCCATACCGGCGATCGGACCGTGCTCGTCGAGCGCAAGCACCATGGTCGAGGGGATGACAACGCCCATGCTGGCGAAGCCGAAGAACAGCAGCGTCATCATCAGCGGCAGACTGTCGAAGCCGGCGAGCGTTAGGACAAATAGCAACCCGGTCAGCAGCGCGTAGATGGTGACCGCGACCAGCACCATCCGCGCCATGCCGAAACGTTCGCCCAATCCCGCCGCGAACTGCGATGCGCCGATGAATCCGACCGCATTCAACGAGAATGCCAGGCTGAACTGCGCTGGCGTCAGACCGAAGTGCTCGATGTAGACGAACGAGGAACCCGCCAGGAACGAAAAGAAGCTCGCCATGCCCAATCCGCCGATGAAGGTCAGGCCGAGGAAGCGGACATGAGTCAGCAGATAGCCGAAGCTTTTGAAGACATGACCGGCACTCACCGCGACCCGGTTCTGGCGCGGGTGCGTTTCCGGTTGGAAGGCGAACAGCAGTGCGACGCCGATCAAGGCGACCAGCGTCACCGCGACGAAGACCGCACGCCAGCCAAAAGGAATGATCAGCGCGCTGCCAAGCAACGGAGCGAGAATCGGAGAGACACTGAGGACCAGCATCACCAATGCCATTAGCCGGGTCGCTTCGGTGCCGGTATGCAGGTCGCGGATGATCGCGCGCGGGATCACCATCACTGACGACGCGCCGACGCCTTGCACGAACCGGAACGCAACCAGCCACGCCACGGTCGGCGCGAGCGCACAGCCGATGGACCCGAGGATGAACAACGCGAGGCCCACATAGAGCGGCGGCTTGCGGCCGACCATGTCCGAAAGCGGACCATATACGATCTGACAGACGCCGAAGGCGACGAAGAACGACACCAGCGTCATCTGCGTGGCAGCAGTCGATGTGTGCAGGTCCGTCGCGATCGTCGGCAGTGCGGGCAGATACATATCGATGGCGAATGGACCGACCGCCGACAGCAGGCCAAGGACAATCGCATTGCGCACGTAAGATGAAGTCATGGTTATTGTTCTAACTAATGGGCGGGAGGGCGTGGAGACCAAATCGGGCGTTTGCATGACGCCAGCGGTGATCCACCGCGTGTCGCACAATCTTCACAGGACGCACCCGCATTGCCGCGCACTGGGCGATTCTTCAATGCCGCTGTTCAACGCTTCTGTGTTCCGCGGCGCCAATGCTTGCTGATGCAGCCGCTGCAAAGCTTCGATCAGCCGGCGCCGTCTCCCCCATACCCGACGATGCGGCCGGCAGTCTCGGCGATCTGATTGAGTTTTTCAGTGCGATCAACGCGTTATGCTGTTGAAACGGCCGCCGTTTGCGGCTAATGCGGCGTTGCCTGACGAAATCGGCTTGGTTAGGCTCCGGGCGTTCTTCCGCAACCGGACGATGGGGCGTCGCCAAGTGGTAAGGCAGCGGATTTTGATTCCGCCATGCGGAGGTTCGAATCCTCCCGCCCCAGCCAGGTATCCGCCAGCGTATCAAACGATCAATCTCAATCATGGGCCAGATCGGTTTAGCCGGAAACGGCTCTAGCCAGCCGCCAGCATCGGCCCTTGCTGCGAACGAGGCACCGCTTCTGCTGCTAGGAGCGCGCCCTCCTAGCTGGGCCGCACGGTGGGAACGTCGCCACTTGCGCTCACGCCGGCGAGCGCCAGCGCCGCATGCAGCAGCACGTTCGCGCCAGCGGCGCAGTCGGCCTGCGTCGCATCCTCGAGTTCGTTGTGACTGATGCCGTCCTTGCACGGCACGAAGATCATCGCCGTCGGCACCACCGCGTTGAGGTTGCACGCATCGTGGCCTGCGCCCGAGATGATGCGCCGGTGCGAATAACCGAGCGCAGCGCTTGCCTGCTCGACAGCCGTCACCACCGCAGGATTGAAAATCGTCGGCGGCTTGCACCAGACCGACTCGAACGCGATGGCCACCTTGCGCAGCATGGCGATGTCCGCGATCGCGCTGCGGATGTCGCTATCGAGCGCGGTCATGATCGCTTCATCGGGACTGCGCACGTCCATCGTGAACGCGATCTCACCCGGCACGACATTGCGTGACGGGTTCGCAATCACCACCTCGCCGACAGTGGCGACCGCCTGCGGCGCGTGCGCGGAGGCGATTCGCTCGACCGCCAGGACGATCTCCGACAACGCGACCAGCGCGTCCTGGCGATACTCCATCGGCGTCGACGCGTGACGCTCGAAGCCGGTGATACGACCGTCATACCAGAGAATGCCCTGCCCGCGCTCGACCACGCCGATCGTCTTGTTCTCGCGCTCGAGGATCGGGCCCTGCTCGATGTGCAGTTCGACGAACGCTCCGAGTTGTCGTTGGCCAACCGGCTCGCTGCCGCGGTAGCCGATCGCGTCCAGCGCTTCGCCCACGGTCACACCATCGCTGTCCTCGCGCGACAGAATGTCGTCCACGGTAAAATCGCCAGCATAGGCGCCCGAGGCCATCATCGCCGGGGCAAAGCGCGAGCCCTCCTCGTTGGTCCAGTTGACAAGGCAGATCGGCGCATCGGTCTCGATGCCGGCATCGTTCAGCGTCCGGATCACCTCGAGTCCGGCCAGCGTACCGAGAACGCCGTCGAACTTGCCGCCGGTCGGTTGCGTGTCGAGATGCGAGCCGATGCCGATCGGCGGCTTGCCGTTGTCGCGGCCCGGCCGGATCGCGAACATCGATCCCAGCGCATCGACGTGAACCTCGCAGCCGGCGGCCTCGCAGGCGTTGCGAAACCAGTTGCGCACCAGTCTGTCTTCCTCGCTCAACGTCAGCCGCCGAACCCCGCCTTTCGGCGTGCCGCCGAATTGCGCGGTCTCATGAATGTCGGACCACAACCGTTCCGCGTTGATCTGGAGATTGGGCAAGCGATTGGTCATGCGACGCTTTCCATAACTTGCAAGGGTCCCGGCTGGCCCTGACATTCGCATCCCGTTGCGATACCTGCAAATGCCCTGGCCCCATCGCGCGGCATATCACCTCTAGATCGTCTTGTGATGCCGCGGGAACCGTGACAAACCGGCGGCTGGATGGCTGTATGAGCAGCAGCCTTCCATTCTATAGTCAGTCGCACGACATCCGAAGGCCGGGAGTAAACGTCATGACCTATCGCGCGCCCCTCAATGACATTCTGCTGTCGCTGAACCATGGAGCCGGTCTGGCGCGCGCCGCGAGCAAGGGGTTGCTGGGCGCATACGATGCGGAGATGACCGCGACCGTGCTGGGCGAAGCAGGCAAGTTCGCCGAAGACGTGCTGGCGCCGCTCAACCGGGACGGCGACAAGGTGGGCGCCAAGTATGACGACGGCAAGGTCACGACCGCGCCCGGCTGGACTGACGCCTATGCGCGCTGGACCGCCGCCGGCTGGAACGCGGTGTCCGCGCCGGAGGCCTGGGGCGGTCAAGGCTTGCCGGTTGCGATCAACGCCGCCTGCACCGAAATCTGGGCCGCGGCGAACATGGCCTTCGGCCTCTGCCCTCTGCTCACCGCCAGCGCGATCGAGGCGCTGGATGCGCACGGCAGCGACGCCCTGAAGCAGACCTATCTCGCCAAGCTGATCTCCGGTGAATGGACCGGCACCATGCAGCTCACCGAGCCGCAGGCCGGCTCCGATGTCGGCGCCCTGCGCAGCCGCGCGGAGCGCCAAGCCGACGGCACCTACAAGCTGTTTGGCTCGAAGATCTTCATCACCTATGGCGAGCATGACATGACGGAGAACATCATCCACTTCGTCCTCGCCCGCCTGCCCGATGCTCCCGTCGGCACCCGCGGTATCTCGCTGTTCCTCGTGCCGAAGTTCCTGGTCAATGCCGACGGTTCGCTCGGCGCCCGTAACGATATTCGCGCCAGCGGCATCGAGCACAAGCTCGGCATCCATGCCTCACCGACCTGCGTGATGGTGATGGGCGATAAAGGCGGCGCGACCGGTTACTTGATCGGCGAAGAGAACCGCGGCATGGCCTGCATGTTCACGATGATGAACCAGGCTCGGCTCGGCGTCGGCCTGGAAGGCGTCGGCATCGCCGAACGCGCCTACCAGCAGGCGCTCGCCTATGCCCAGGAGCGCAAGCAGGGCCGCGGGGTGGGCGCCAAGACCAACAGCAAGACCGACACCTCCGATCCGATCATCGTGCATCCGGACGTCAAGCGGATGCTGTTGCAGATGCGCGCGATGACTGCCGCCGCGCGCACCATCTGTTATGCCACTGCGGTCGCCATCGATATCGCCGAACACGCGACGGATGCCACAGCCCGCGATGCCGCGAACGCCCGCGCTGCCCTGCTCACGCCGATCGCCAAGGCGTTTTCGACCGACGTCGGCAACGAGGTTGCCTCGCTTGGCGTGCAAGTGCATGGCGGCATGGGCTTCATCGAGGAGACCGGCGCCGCACAGCATTTCCGCGACGCGCGCATCGCCGCGATCTACGAAGGCACCAATGGCATCCAGTCGATCGATCTCGTCACGCGCAAGCTTGCCACCAACGGCGGTGCATCGGTCTGGGCGCTGATCGACGAGCTGAAGGAGATCGTCGCCAAGGTCGAGGCCTCCAACGATCCGGCCTTTGGCACCACAGGGGCACGGCTGCGCGACGCCCTCGGCGCGCTGGAACGCACCAGCCGCTGGCTGCTCGACCGCGTCACTGCAGCACCGAACGAGGCGCTTGCGGGCGCGACCCCTTATCTGCGGCTGTTCGGCTCCACGCTTGGCGGCTGCATGCTGGCGGACGAAGCGCTCGCCGCGCGCGGGCTGGATCACGGCGACAGCCAGAAGCGCTACACCACGCTGGCCCGCTTCTTCGCCGAAAACGTCACCGTGCAGGCCGGCGCGCTCGAACGCACGGTCACCGACAGCGCCGAGGCGGTGAACGGCGCCGACGCCGTGCTGCTGGCCTGAGCGTAGCAGTCATTACAGCGGCTTGAGCCCAGCCTCGATTGCCTTGCGCTTGGGTTCGAGGAATGGCGGCAGCGCCAAATGCTCGCCGAGCTTGTCGGCGGGCTCGTCCGTTGCGAAGCCCGGGCCATCGGTGGCGATCTCGAACAGGATGCCGTTTGGCTCGCGGAAATACAGACTGCGGAAATAGTAGCGGTCGACCTCGCCGCTGTTCGGCACGCCGAAGTCGCGCAGACGATCGGTCCAGGCGTGATACTGCGTCTCGTCGGGCGTGCGGAACGCGACGTGATGGACCCCGCCGGCGCCCTGCCGGGCCGATGCGAGATCGCGCCGCTCGATCACGTGCAGCTCAGCCGCCGGGCCTCCGTCGCCCATCGCAAACACATGCGCCTGATGGTTTCGGTCCACAGCGTAGTCGCGCACGCGGCGCATGTTCATGACATCGGTCAGCACCGTGGCCGTGCGCGCCAGGTCCGGTACCGTCAACGTGATCGGCCCGAGTCCGCGGATCTGATGCTCGGCCGCTATCGGGCTTCGCTCCCACGGATGCGCATCGCCTGCCCCGCCATCGTCCACCAGCGCCAGCCGCTGCCCCTCGAAATCGTCGAACACGAGCGTCAGACGGCCATCGATCTGCGTAACGTCGCCTGCCCTGACGCCCCGCTGCCGCAGATGATCACGCCAGAAGCCCAGCGTCTTCTCACCGTTCACGCGGAACGCCGTGCGCGTGACTGTCCGCGAGCCGCGCACCTCCCGCTCCACCGGCCAATCGAAGAAGGTGATGTCGCTGCCCGGACTGGCCTTGGCGTCGGCATAGAACAGATGGTAGGCGCTGACGTCATCCTGGTTGACGGTTTTCTTCACCAGTCGCAAGCCGAGGGTTCGCGTGTAGAAGTCATGGTTGCGGTGCGCGTCGGCTGTCACGGCGGTCAGATGGTGAATTCCTGTCAACTGCATGATCGTCTCCCGTAAACACGCCCGCTGCCCGCGCCCGCCTGCGACATTTCACTGTCGGCGTCATGCCGGCAACGACTAGCCGCCCGCCCTCGCTTTGTGCCAATGATGTGGGGCCTGTGGCGGCCCAAGTCCAGATGCCGCCGCCACGACCCAACAATGCTTGAGAAAGGGCCGGAAACATGTCCGACATCCTCGTCCGCGACGACGCCGCGATCCGCGTCATCACCATGAATCGTCCGGATAAGAAGAATGCGCTGACGCAGGAGATGTATCACACCGTCGCCAAGACACTCGATGCGACCGCCGACGACAAGGCGATCCGCTGCATCGTCATCGCCGGCGTGCCTGGCGCATTCACGGCGGGCAACGATCTCGCCGACTTCATGGCGGCAGGCTCCTCGAACGAAAAGCGCGCGTTCGGCACTTCCGGCGGCTCGACGTTGCTGCATGCGCTGTTGCGCAACCCGAAGCCGCTGGTTGCAGCCGTCGACGGCGTGGCCATTGGCATCGGCACGACGATGATGTTTCACTGCGACTACGTGGTCGCCACCAAAGCCTCCACGTTCGCGACACCGTTTGTCGGCCTCGGTCTCGTGCCCGAGGGAGCCTCGAGCCTGCTGATGCCGCGGGCGATGGGACACCAGCGCGCGTTCGAACTGCTGGTGATGGGCCGCAGGATCGATGGCGAAGCCGCACACCAGGCCGGCTTCGTCAATCAGGTCGCGGCGCCCGGACAGGCCGAGGCCGAAGCGCTGAAGGTCGCCGCCGAGATCGCTAAACTGCCGCCGGAAGCCGTAGCCATTTCCAAACGGCTGATGCGTCTGCCGCCCGAACAGGTGGCCGAGCGGTTTGCGCTCGAAGGCAAACACTTCGGCGAACAGATGCGCTCTCCCGAAGCCCTAGCCGCATTCAAGGGCTTCCTGGAGCGGAAGCGGGCCTAAGCGATGCGTTTGCGCTATTGGATTGCGCCGATCGCAGCGGTCGCCTTGCTTGCTGCGGTCTGGCTGGTGGCCAGATCCGGACTGTCGAATCTTGTTTTCCGCGGCACACCGGTCGAGCTGACGATCCTGGCGCTGAACGATTTCCATGGCAACCTGCAGCCGCCGGCGGGCGGCATCCGGGTTGCCGACCCCGCCGACAAGACCAAGAAGATCGCGATCGCCGCCGGCGGCGCGGAACACCTTGCGACGCTCGTGAAGGAGCGGCGGCAGGCTCACAAGAACAGCGTCTTCGTCGCTGCCGGCGATCTCATCGGTGCAAGCCCGTTGCTGTCCGCCCTCTTCCACGACGAGCCCACTATCGAATCGCTGTCATTGATGGGGCTCGACGTCGCCTCCGTCGGCAACCACGAGTTCGACGAAGGCCGCGACGAACTTCTGCGCATGCAGAACGGCGGCTGCCATCCGACCGACGGCTGCCGCGGGCCGCATCCGTTCCTCGGCGCGAAGTTTCGCTATCTCGCCGCCAGCACGATCGAAAAGGCCACCGGCGAGCCGCTCTTGCCGGCCTATGCGGTGCGCGAGTTCGACGGCATTCCCGTGGCCTTCATCGGCCTGACGCTGAAGGCGACGCCGCTGGTGGTGAATCCCTCCGGCGTCGCGACGCTCGAATTCCGCGACGAAGCGGAAACGGTCAACGCGCTGGTCCCGACGCTGAAGGCTCGCGGCATCGAAGCCATCGTGGTCCTCATCCATGAAGGCGGCTTTCCGACCGGCGACTACAACGAGTGCCCCGGCATTTCCGGCCCGATCGTCAACATCGTCAGCAAGTTCGACAAGGCCGTCGACATCGTGGTCTCGGGCCACACCCATCAGGCCTATGTCTGCAACATCGATGGTCGTCTCGTCACCAGCGCTGACAAATACGGCACCATCCTCACCGAGATCGATGTCAAACTCGATCCCAGAACCCGCGATGTCATCAGCGCTCAGGCCGGCAACACCATCGTCCGCACCGATACTTACGCAAAAGACGCCGCGCAAAGCGCCTTGATCGCGGCGTATGAGGAACGTGCGACGCCGATCGCGAGCAGGCCCGCCGGCCGGATCACGGATTCGCTGCTGCGCGATCCGAACCGCGCCGGTGAAAGCGTGCTCGGCGACATCGTGGCTGACGCGCAACTCGCCGCCACCAAGGCCGCCGACAAGGGCGGCGCAGTGATCGCGATCACCAATCCGGGCGGCATCCGCAACAGCGTCATCAAAAACGGCGACGGCACGGTGACATACGCGGACGTGTTCGCGAGCCAACCGTTTCGCAATCAGCTCGTCACCATGACGTTGACCGGCGCGCAGCTCAAGCAAGCGCTGGAGCAGCAGTGGACGGCCCCGTCCTTCGTGCGCATTCTGCAGATCTCGCACGGCCTCAGCGTCAGCTACGACGCCAGCCGGCCGATTGGCGAGCGCATTCAAGCGATCACGCTGAACGGCACGCCGATCGATCCGCAAGCGCGCTACCGCGTCACCGTCAACGACTTCCTGGCGTCCGGCGGCGACGGTTTCAGCACCTTCAAGGAGGGCACCGAGCGGCGCACCGGGATCTACGACGTGGATGCGCTGGACGCCTATTTCAAAGCCAACAGCCCGCTCTCGCCGCATCAACCGGAGCGAATCCAGCGGCTGAACCCGTAGTAATCGCCATGCACGCCAGGCCTGTCTTTCAGAAGCTCCCTCAACCATATAGGTTGGGTGCAAACAGGTTCTTCGCATGACAACGCTTCTCGTCACCCATCCGTCCTGCCTCGATCACGAGACGCCTCCGGGCCATCCGGAGCGTGCCGACCGTCTGCGCGCCATCGACAAGGTGCTCGGAACCGAACGGTTCGCGCCGTTGCAACGCGTGCTTGCGCCAGAGGCGACGTTCGACATGGTCGCGCTTTGTCATTCGGAACATGAGATCGGCGAGATCCGCCATCGCGCGCCGAAGGAGGGCTATGCCTACATCGATGCCGACACGTCGATGTCGCCCGGCAGCATGGAGGCGATCCTGCGCTCGGCCGGCGGCGCGGTCGCAGCCGCCGACGCAGTGATGAGCGGCGCCGTACAGAACGCTTTTGTCGCAACACGGCCACCCGGCCACCATGCCGAATTCGGCAAGCCGATGGGATTCTGCTTCTTCAACAACGCGGCGATCGCCACCCGTCATGCGCAGCGCAAATATGGGATCGGCCGTGCAGCGATCGTCGATTTCGACGTGCATCACGGCAATGGCACCCAGGACATCTTCTGGGCCGACAAGAGCGTGATGTACTGCTCAACTCACCAGATGCCGCTATTTCCCGGTACCGGTGCGGCCGGCGAACGCGGCGAGCACGACACCATCGTCAACGCGCCCCTGCATGCAGGCGATGGTGGCGTCCGGTTCCGCGACGCCTTCGAACAACTGATCCTGCCGCGGTTGCGTGCGTTCGCGCCCGAGTTCGTGGTGATCTCCGCCGGCTTCGATGCGCACTACCGGGATCCGCTCGCCAATCTCGCGCTCGAAGGCGCCGATTACCGCTGGGTGACACAACACTTGATGGACATCGCCGACGCCAACGCGCAGGGACGGGTCGTCTCCGTGCTCGAAGGCGGTTATGATCTGCAAGGTTTGACTGAGTCTGTGGACGCCCATGTGACGACGCTCATGCAGGGCTAGTCTCGCGGGTTCCATATCGCCACAATGCTTCCGTAAACTTCCAGTCAACTCAGATTCAACAGCGCGGTGGAACGGACCATTGCCGGCCGCGTTCGGCAATCAACCAAATCATCATTGCGGGGACGACATGATGGCCGACAATGCCCATGCGGACGTAAAACGGCTGAGCTTCGAGCGGGCGATCGAAGAACTTGAGACGATCGTGACGCGCCTCGAAGGCGGCAAGGTTCCGCTCGAAGAGTCGGTGACCATCTATGAGCGCGGGGAAGCCCTGAAGCGGCGCTGCGAGGAACTGCTGCGGCTTGCCGAAGCCCGCGTCGACAAGATCACGACCGATCAGGCCGGCCAGCCCGTGGGAACCGAACCGCTGGACGTGCAATAACAATGGATCACCACCCCGGGAACAGGGGTGGACTGACGCCCGCGAAGTGATGTAACTCACATTCGCGCACTGCAGAGCCGGATTACGTTTGTACCGGTCGCAGAGTCGTGTCTTGGCCCGAAAGTGAGCCTAAACCGTGAAAACCAGCGGGTTTTTCGGTTGTGCCGTTAACCTTTTGAACCAGGAACGCAGCTGTCTCGACCCAGACAAACCGGGCATTCGCTTGGCTTCTGCCATGCATGTGGTGTATGCCTGAACGTTAATTCTTCAGTCGGAAGCGTCACTTCCGGCCGGACAAACCTTGAAAGCGTGTGACCAACATGAGTGACACCCCGCTTCTCGACACCATCAAGACTCCGGAAGATCTGCGCAAGCTCCGCCCGGATCAGATGCGTCAGGTCGCCGACGAGTTGCGTCTGGAGACCATCAGCGCGGTTTCCGTCACGGGCGGCCATTTCGGCGCCGGCCTCGGCGTGATCGAGCTGACCACGGCGATCCATTATGTGTTCAACACGCCCCACGACCGGTTGATCTGGGACGTCGGCCACCAGGCCTACCCCCACAAGATCCTGACCGGTCGCCGCGACCGCATCCGCACGCTTCGCACCGCCGGTGGTCTGTCCGGCTTCACCAAGCGGACCGAGAGCGATTACGATCCGTTCGGCGCGGCTCACTCCTCCACCTCGATTTCCGCAGGTCTCGGCATGGCCGTGGCCCGCGATCTTTCCGGCGGCAACAACAATGTCATCGCCGTGATCGGCGACGGCTCGATGTCGGCCGGCATGGCCTATGAGGCGATGAACAACGCCGGCGCACTGAAGTCGCGTCTGATCGTCATCCTCAACGACAACGACATGTCGATCGCCCCCCCGGTCGGCGCCATGTCGGCTTATCTCTCGCGCCTGTATTCGGGCCGCACCTATCAGTCCGCTCGCGACGCACTGGCCAAGCTCGCCCATAAGATGCCGAAGTTCTTCGAGGAGCGCGCGCTGCGTGCCGAGGAGTATTCGCGCGGCTTCATGGTCGGCGGCGGCACGCTGTTCGAGGAGCTCGGCTTCTTCTATGTCGGTCCAATCGACGGCCACAACATGGACCATCTGCTGCCGGTGCTGACCAACGTCCGCGACTCCACCAAGGGGCCGATCCTGGTTCACGTCGTCACGCAGAAGGGCAAGGGCTACGCCCCGGCCGAAGCTTCGGCGGACAAGTACCACGCCGTCGTCAAGTTCGACGTCGCCACCGGCACCCAGGCGAAAGCCAAGCCGAACGCGCCGGCCTACCAGAACGTGTTCGGCCAGAGCCTCGTGAAAGAGGCTGAGAAGGACGACAAGATCGTCGGCATCACCGCGGCGATGCCGTCCGGCACCGGCATCGACATCTTCCAGAAGGCTTTCCCGACCCGCACCTTCGACGTCGGCATCGCCGAGCAGCACGCCGTAACGTTCGCGGCCGGTCTTGCCACCGAAGGCTACAAGCCGTTCTGCGCGATCTACTCGACCTTCCTGCAGCGCGGTTACGATCAGGTCGTCCACGACGTGGCGATCCAGAACCTGCCGGTGCGGTTCGCGATCGACCGCGCCGGGCTGGTCGGCGCCGACGGCGCAACCCATGCGGGCTCGTTCGACAACGCCTATCTCGGCTGCCTGCCGAACTTCGTGATCATGGCCGCGAGTGACGAAGCCGAACTCGTGCACATGGTCGCGACCCAGGTCGCGATCAACGATCGCCCGAGCGCGCTCCGCTACCCGCGCGGCGAAGGCCGTGGCGTGGAACTGCCGGAAGTCGGCGTGCCGCTCGAGATCGGCAAGGGCCGCATCATCCGCGAAGGCAGCAAGGTCGCCCTGCTCTCCTTCGGCACCCGCCTCGCCGAGTGCGAGAAGGCCGCCGACGAGCTCGCGGCGCTCGGCCTGTCCACCACCATCGCCGATGCGCGCTTCATGAAGCCGCTCGATGTCGATCTGGTTCTGAAGCTCGCCAACGAGCATGAGGTTCTGATCACCATCGAGGAAGGCTCGGTCGGCGGCTTTGGTTCGCATGTGCTGCAGACGCTGTCGGAGCACGGCGCGCTCGACCGTGGCCTGCGGGTGCGCGCGATGGTACTGCCCGACATCTTCATCGATCACGACACGCCGAACGCGATGTATGCGCTTGCCGGCCTCGACGCCAAGGGCATCGTCAAGAAGGTGTTCGAAGCACTCGGCAAGGACGCCAAGGCGGAAGTGATCAAGCTCGCCTAACGCAAGAAAGACCGGGCGCCATGGCTGATCGGCAGCGCGCCGACCGCTTGCTGGTCGAGCGAGGCCTGTTCGAGAGCCGCGCCCGTGCTCAAGCTGCGATTGCCGCCGGGCTGGTGACAGCCGGCGGCAAGCTCGTTCGCAAAGCCTCCGACGAGATCCCGACCGACGCTGTCATCGAAGCCACCAGCGTGCACCCATGGGTCTCCCGCGGCGGCGTCAAGCTGGCGGCGGCGCTGGAACATTATCCCCTCGACATCGAGGATCACGTCTGCCTGGACATCGGCGCCTCCACCGGTGGCTTTACCGAGGTGCTGCTGGCCAACGGCGCGAGCCTGGTTCATGCGATCGATGTCGGCCGCGGCCAACTGCACCCGAGCCTGCAGGGGCATCCGAGACTGATCTCGCGCGAGGAGACTGACATTCGGAGCCTCGCCGGCAAGCGGCTCGATATGCGCCCGACCGTCGTCGTCATCGACGTTAGCTTCATCTCGCTCAAGCACGTCCTGCCCGTCGCGCTGGAACTCGCGGCGACGCCGACCGAACTGCTGGCGCTGATCAAACCGCAATTCGAGGCGCCGCGTCGTGCCAACAAGAAGGGCATCGTCCGTGACGAGGCCGCGCATCGCGCGGTCTGTGATGACATCGCGGCCTTCGCCGCCTCGCTCGGCTGCACGCAGATCGAGGTGTTCCCGTCATCGATTACCGGCGGCGACGGCAACCGCGAATTCTTCCTCGGCGCCCGACGTGGTTGAACAGCTTCGCATCGACCGTGTCGGCCATCGCGGCGACGGCCTCGTTGAGGCCGCGCATGGCGCGACGTTCGTGCCTCGCACGCTCGCCCGTGAACTGGTCGAGGTCGAAGCCGACGCCGGCCACGGCGACCGCCGCAAACTCTTGCGCATCGTCGAGGCGAGCCCGGAACGCATCACCCCGTTCTGTCCGCATTTCGGGATCTGCGGCGGTTGTGCGATCCAGCACTGGCGCGAGGATGGCTATCGCGCCTGGAAGCGCGCGATCGTGGTCGAGACCCTGGCGCAGGCGGGCATCGTCTGCGATATCGGGGAGATCGAAGATGCCCATGGCGCCGGTCGCCGCCGCGTCGTCGTTCATGCACGCAAGAGCCAGCGCGGCATTCTGAAGGTCGGCTTCGCGGCCGCCGGCTCGCATGACATCGTGCCGATCGACTACTGCCCTATCCTTGCGCCCGGCCTGACGGGCGCCCTGCCGGCCGCGGCCGCCATCGCCGAGACGCTGGCGAGCATCAACAAGCCGCTCGATATCCAGCTGACGGCGACCGACAACGGCCTCGATGTCGATGTCCGCGGCTCGGGCCCGCTCGATGCCAAGGCGAACGCCGCCCTCGCCGGCATTGCCGCGAAACACAAGCTCGCGCGCATCACCCGCCACGGCGAGATCGTCGCGCAACGGCTTCCGCCGGTGATCGCCATCGGCAGCGCGCAGGTGACATTGCCGCCCGGCAGCTTCCTGCAGGCGACCAGCACCGGCGAAGACACCCTCGCGAGGCATGTGATTGCACTCTGCGGCAAGTCGAAACGCATTGCCGACCTGTTCTGCGGGATCGGCCCGTTCGCCTTGCGCCTCGCGCAAACAGCGCGCGTGGCCGCCTACGACTCCGAAGCCGCCGCGATCACAGCACTGGCCAAGGCGGCGCAACTCACGAAGGGGCTAAAGCCCGTCAAGGCGGAGGCGCGCGACCTGTTCCGCCGTCCCTTGCTGCCGCACGAGTTTGAAGACATCGACGCCGTCGTGTTCGATCCGCCACGCCAGGGCGCGCAGGCGCAATCCCAGCAGCTTGCGAAGAGCCGCGTACCGCTGGTCGTGGCGATCTCCTGCAATGTCGCGACCTTTGCGCGCGATGCGAAGATTCTGATCGAGGGCGGCTACCGCATCGGCCGCGTCAGGCCGGTTGACCAGTTTCGCCATACGCCGCACGTCGAACTGGTCGCGAGCTTCACGCGCTGAGACCGCGGCGTTGGGCACACGCTATGCCTATCGGCCCCAGCGGTCGCGCCAGAGCTGCTCGCCGATGGTGCAGGGAATCCGCGGCTGCTTTGCCTGCGCCGGCATCGGCCGGCCCTCGGGCTGCCGGCCCGCGACTTCGAGCACGAGCTTGGTGCGGATCGCTTCCTTGAACTTGGCGCGCTCCTTGATCGGCACGACGAACGAGCCGGCACCGCCGATCACGCAATCCTCGTAGTAGATGTCGAGCTGCTCGATATCCATCGTGGCGTAGGACGCCTGCTTCACCATCACCGGTAGGCCATTGATGGTGATCCCCTTCTCCAACGCCGCGTCGCGGGCGATCAGGACCGGCTCGCCGTTGTTGTTGGGGCCATCGCCGGAAATGTCGATCACGCGCCGCAAGCCCTTGTAGCTGTTGTCGCCAAGAAGCTGCATGCCATAGTTGATCGCACCCGAGATCGAGGTTCGCGATGCGCGCCTGAGCGGCGCCTTCATGATCTCGGCGGCGACCGCATCCGCCGTCTCCGGCCCGTCCACCACCCGCCACGGAATGATCACTTTCTGATCGTTCGCCGCCGCCCACTCGAAATAGGTGACCGCCACCTTGCCGTGCGGCCCGCTCTTCAGCGCCTGCAGGAAGTCGGGTGAGGTGATCGCCTGAGCGTAGCCTTCCCGCTGGATCGCAAGCTCCTCCAGGTCCATGGAGTAGGATACGTCCACCGCCAATACGAGTTCGACGTCCACCTGAGCCTCGCCGGCCTTCTGCGCCAGTTGCGGCATCGCTCCCGGCGCCGCAAGTCCCGCGACGTCGCCACCAAGCCAAGCCCCCGCGAGAATCGCGGCCCCGATCGAGACACACCAGCGCATCGTGGTCCTCCCGTCGCTTCGGCAATGCTGCCACGGGTCAGGGGGCCGGGAAAGCACTCCAGCCTCAATTCCGGCGGACAGTAATCCTGGATACCCATATTAATTTCAATTTTGGCGGTATTTGGCGACCGCAAATCAATCGTTCGTTTACAGACATTTTAACGATTTTGACCAAAGTCGTGCGGCGGATCGGCGCAGATCGCCCCGATCCGACTGGAAATCCCCGCGCGACGGCCTGCCCCCGCAGCCAACTCCCGCACCCTTCCCGGCCCATCGCCACCCTGTCACAGGATTTGACAATGCTTTCCCGACTTTCCATCCGCAGCAAGCTCGTTGCGGTTGTTTCGTTTCTGCTGCTTGCCATTCTCGCCGTCGGTTTGCTGGGCCTCCGGCAGATGAACGAGATCAACAACAACCTCGAGGACGTGCGGATCAATTGGCTGCCCAGCGTGCGGGTGATCGGTGAACTGCGGGCCGGCCTCATCACCTATCGCAACGTCGTGCGCGAACACATGCTGTCCGAGACGTTGGAGACCAAGGCTGCGCAGGAAAAGACCCTCGCGACCGTAACCGAAAGCAACGACAAGCTTCGCCAGCAATATGAGAAGCTGATCGCCTCGCCGCAGGAGCGCGCGCTGTATGACGAGTGGTCAAAGCTGCTGATCCAATACCGCGCCGGCGTCGAAGAGGTGATGGCGCTCTCGCGCAAGGGAGCCGGTAAGATCCCGACCGAAGCGCATGCTCTGAACACACAGACCGTCAATCCCATGGGATTGAAGGCGGATGAGGTGCTGCGCAAGCTCATCGATCTGAACAACGCCGGCGCCGACACCGCCGGTCAGGAAGCCGCAGCGGGCTTCGCCTTCGGCTTCAAGCTCACGCTCGCCCTGCTGACGCTCGCCATGGCTGGTGGCCTCTGCGCGGCGCTCTACATTGTCCGCGACGTGAACCGCGGTATTTCGTCGATCATTTCGCCGATGCGGGCGCTCGGCCAAGGTGATCTGTCGGCCGAGGTGCCGCATCAGGGCGAGAAGACCGAAATCGGCCAGATGGCGGACGCGCTGCAGGTGTTCAAGACCGCGCTGATCGCCAAGAAGGCCGCCGACGAGGCCGCTGCCGTGGAAGCCGAAGCGAAGATCCAGCGTGCCCATCGCGTCGATGGGATCACCCGTGAATTCGAGGCGATGATCGGCACCATGGTCGGCTCGCTCTCGTCGGCCTCCACCGAACTCGAAGCGGCTGCCAACACGCTGACTAGCACAGCCGAAACCACCCAGCACCTCTCAGGCTCGGCCGCAGAAGCCTCGCGTGACGTCTCCGACAACGTGCAGTCGGTCGCCGCCGCCTCGGAGGAAATTACCTCCTCGGTCAACGAGATCAGCCGCCAGGTGCAGGAGTCCAGCCGCGTCGCGCAGGAGGCCGTGCAGCAGGCGCAGAAGACCGATGACAGCATTACCGAGCTGTCGCAGGCGGCAGCCCGCATCGGCAACGTCGTCAAGCTGATCACGGCCGTCGCCGAACAGACCAACCTGCTCGCCCTCAATGCGACGATCGAAGCGGCCCGCGCCGGTGAAGCCGGCCGCGGCTTCGCTGTGGTTGCCTCGGAGGTGAAGGCACTGGCGGCGCAGACGGCGAAGGCGACCGAGGAGATCGGCACGCAGATCGCCGGCATGCAGAACGCCACCGAAACGTCGGTCACGGCGATCCGCGAGATCGGCAAGACCATCGCCACGATCTCGGAAATCTCATCCACCATCGCCGCCGCCGTCGAAGAACAGGGCGCGGCCACCAAGGAGATCGCCCGCAACATGCAGCAGGCGTCGCAACTGTCGACGCAGGTCGCCACCAATGTCACCGACGTCAGCAAGGGCGCTGGCGAAACCGGGTCCGCCTCCGCACAAGTGCTCTCCTCCGCGCAGTCGCTGTCACGCGAGAGCAATCAGCTCCGCATGGAGGTCGACAAGTTCTTGGAGGCGATGCGGGCGGCTTGATCGCAATGCGCACGCTCAGAGACGGAAATCCCCGGGCCAACGCCCGGGGATTTTGTTTTCAGCTTTCCATTTGGCGACCGGTCAGGATGCCACCGCCGCGAGCCATCGTGTGTCACGCACCGACGGACGACGATGCAGACGGCGGTCCAGCAGCGCATGCGCCTTGGCCGCCGCGCCGCTCTTCATCAGCGCGATCAGCAGTGTATCCTCGACCAGCTCGCGCTGGGCATGACTGCCGCCGATCCGCACCACGTCGCCTGCGACCGGCTCGAGGATCGCCGCGCAGCTCCGGTAGTCCTCCTCTGCAAAGGCCCGAACGGCACGGCATATGTCGGCGACCACCGCACCCGCAGGCAGCTTGCCTTGGGCATGCCGGGCATCGAGAGCGGCGATACGCTTGTCGAGGCCGGCGCGATTGCCGGTCAGTGCCGCCAGCATCGCCAGATGGACCTCGGCAAAGGCGTTAGCGCTGCGTGGAAACCAGCGCTCCGCATACGCTGCGAGGTCCTCGGGCAAATCTTTGCTCAGGGCGTGTCCGGCGGACTGCATCCGCCAGAGCAACGACACCCCATCAGTCATGGCGTTGAGCGGCGCCGCCAGCGTCAGCTTAGGTTGCAGCCGTTCGGCATAGATCGCAGCTGCTGTCGCAGTGTCGCCCTGCTCCAGTGCCAGCAGCGCGTGGTGCCAAGAAACGTGGCCGTATAGCAGGCCGGCGCGGTCGTAGCCCGGCAGCCAGTCCGCCACCAGAACTTCCGCATCCGCCACCGAGCCATCCTCGAACATCGCATGCAGCAGCGAATGCACGGCATTGGCATTTTCGCGGCGACGGTCGAACCCGCGCTGGGTCAGTTCACGTCCGATGCTGACATTGTTGTTCTCTGTATGGGCCCAGCCAAGGCTGGTCAGGAACCACCAATCATCATTGCCATAATGCGTCTTGTAGCGTTCGCAGAGATCGACGCGGGCCTGATCGTGATCGGCCATCCCGGAAAACGCGAACAGGCCGAACGCGCCGAGCGGCAGCGCCATGATCGTCGCATCGCGCGGCCAACGTTCGATATGCGCGAGCGCCAGGTCGAGCGCTTTGACCGGCTGGCCTTCGGTCGTCAACGCAAGAATCTCGACATGGCTCCTCTCGCGCTCGGTGCCATGACGCGCGACGCATACACGCGCTTTCGCCGCCTTCTGCTGCGCCGGCGCCATGTCCGCATAGACCAGATGCATGCGAGCCCGGGCAGCATGGGCAAGCGCGAAATCATCATCCGCCGCGATCGCCCGATCGAAGGCCCGCTCGGCACCGGGCCATGCCGAGAGCATCAGGTCGACACCTTCCCGATAGGCCTCTGCGGCAGCCGGGCTCGATGTGGATATCGGCAGACCATATCGATCCTCGAACGCCATCGGCACCTCCCGTCAGGCTGCGTGTTCGCAGTCATGGGACCATGGCAGGAGATTTCGCGTCAAGCACCGCGGCGCGATGCCTGCGGCGCCGGTCAACGCATGGCGAGGCTTCAGCCGACCTGGCCGCGGTGGCGCAGGAAGTGATCGGCCAGCACGCAGGCGACCATGGCCTCGCCAACCGGCACGGCGCGGATGCCGACGCACGGGTCATGGCGGCCCTTGGTCAGGATCTCGGTGTCGGCGCCGCTGCGATCGATGGTCTTGCGCGGGGTGAGGATCGACGACGTCGGCTTCACCGCGAAGCGCGCCACCACCGGCTGCCCGGTGGAGATGCCGCCGAGGATGCCGCCGGCATTGTTCGACGTGAACACCGGCCCGTCATTGCCCATGCGCATTTCATCGGCGTTTTCTTCGCCGGTTTTCTCCGCAGAGGCAAAGCCCGCGCCGATCTCGACGCCCTTCACCGCATTGATGCTCATCAGCGCCGCGGCGAGATCGCCATCGAGCTTGCCGTAGATCGGCGCACCGAGCCCGGCCGGAATCCCCTCGGCGACGATCTCGATCACCGCCCCGATCGAAGAGCCGCTCTTGCGGACGCCGTCGAGATAGCCTTCGTAGAACTCCGCCGTGGTCTTGTCGGGACAGAAGAACGGATTCTTGCCGACCTCCTCCCAGTCCCAGCGCTCGCGGTCGATCTTGTGCGGCCCCATCTGCACCAGCGCCCCGCGCACGACCATGCCCGGCACGATCTTGCGGGCGATGGCGCCCGCGGCGACCCGCATCGCCGTCTCGCGCGCCGAGGATCGGCCCCCGCCGCGATAGTCGCGCAGGCCATACTTGGCGTCGTAGGTGAAGTCGGCGTGACCGGGGCGGAACTTGTCCTTGATGTCGGAATAGTCTTTCGAACGCTGATCCGTGTTCTCGATCAGCAGGCCGATCGGCGTGCCGGTCGTGACCTGCTGGCCGCTCACCGGATGGTCCATCACCCCGGACAGAATCTTGACCTGATCGGGCTCCTGCCGCTGGGTCGTGAAGCGCGACTGGCCAGGCCTCCGGCGGTCGAGATCGTGCTGGATGTCCTCTACCGTCAGCGGGATCTGCGGCGGGCAGCCATCGACCACGCAGCCGATCGCAGCACCATGGCTCTCGCCGAAGGTGGTGACGCGAAACATATGGCCGAAGCTGTTGAACGACATATGGAGTGTTGGGCCTGTGAGAGTCAGTCAAACCGGCGAATGTGGTAACGCGTGGCCATAGGCTGGTCAAATGGCTGGTCAACTCGCGTGTACGGTCCGGACTACCCGGCATACGCGGCGCTCAACCGTATTTGCTCATCGCTCCGTTTGCGAAAACGTAGACGACGCCCTGCTCGACCCGCAATTCGGAGACCTCCTCCGGTCGGGCGACGCCGGTCGCCACCATCAGCGCCCGCATCGTCCCGCCATGCGCCACCGCGACCGTATCCGCCGTCAGTTCAGCCAGCCAGGTCCGAAGCCGTTCAGTGACCGCGGCATAGGTTTCGCCGCGCGGCGCGGCCACGCCCCAGCGATCCTTGCGCCGGGCCTCGAAGGCGTCCGGATCATGTACCTTCATCTCCGGCAGCGTCAGTCCTTCCCAGTCGCCCCAGCCGATTTCGCGTAACCGATGCTCGACCGCATATCCTGTCGCCGGCAGGCCGAGCGCGCGGCGTAGCAGGTCCATCGTCGTTCGTGCACGGCTGAGCGGGCTGGATACGTAACCGAAGTGATGCGCGAGCCGCTCGTCACGCGCGAGCAGTTCACGCAGGATGTCACCGGCGGCCGAGGCTTGCGCACGCCCCTTCTCGTTCAGGGGAATGTCCTTGCTGCCCTGGAAGCGGCCCTCGGCATTCCAAGCCGTCTCGCCATGACGGATGTAATAGAGAATAGGCTTGGTCATGGCCTCAGGCGTGCCCGGCGCAATCAATCCTTCGCATTCGCCAGCGTGATATCCGGCGCGTCCGGGCGTTTCATGCCGACGACGTGATAGCCGGAATCGACGTGGTGGATTTCGCCGGTGACGCCGCGCGACATATCGGAGAGGAAGTAGACCCCGCTATCGCCGACCTCCTCGATCGTCACGTTGCGCTTCAGCGGCGCGTTGTATTCGTTCCACTTCAGGATATAGCGGAAGTCGCCGATGCCGGACGCAGCCAGCGTCTTGATCGGTCCGGCCGAGATCGCGTTGACGCGGATGTTCTTCTCGCCGAGGTCGGCCGCGAGATAACGCACGCTCGCCTCGAGCGCCGCCTTCGCTACGCCCATAACGTTGTAATGCGGCATCCACTTCTCGGCGCCGTAATAGGTCAGCGTCAGGATCGAGCCGCCATTCGGCATCAGCTTCTCGGCCCGCTGCGTCACCGCGGTCAGCGAGTAGCAGGAGATCAGCATCGTCTTGGAGAAGTTCTCCTGCGTGGTCTCCAGATAACGGCCGTCGAGCTGGTCCTTGTCGGAGAACGCAATCGCATGCACCACGAAGTCGATGGTGCCCCAAGCCTTGCGCGCCTCCTCGAACACCGCATCGAGCGTCGCCGGCTCGGTCACATCACAATGACCGAGGACGATACCGCCGAGTTCCTTGGCCAGCGGTTCGACGCGCTTCTTCAGCGCTTCACCCTGGTAGCTGAGCCCGATGGTGGCGCCATGCGCCTGCAACGCCTTGGCGATACCCCAGGCAATCGACCGGTTGTTCGCAACACCCAGAATGATGCCGCGTTTTCCCTTCATCAGCCCCACAGTGTCAGACATTTACATCCTCTTTCGAACCCGGATTCGGGCTCAGCCTTCCCGATCCGGCGTCGATATGCAGCAGGTGTAATGGCATACCCCCCCTTGGGCTTCAAGCCGCGCGCAGGAGCGTCAAATTATCCCCTAAACCGAAGGAATAGTAGTAGGCTCAAAGTGTTAGTCCTATTGGAACCGTTTATCCCCGTTCAATTTTTGGACTGTCATGATTGCCTTCCGCTCCAGCGTCGAAGCCATGATTCCCGCGCTGCGCCGCTATGCCCGGGCACTGACCCGGGATGCCGACATTGCCGACGATCTGGTCCAGGACACGTTAGTCCGGGCGCTGCGCGCCGAACGGTTGTTCCACGGCGGAGACGTCCGCAGCTGGCTGTACACCATCCTCACCAATCTCAACCGCAATCGCCGCCGTTCGCTGGCACGGCGGCCGCTGCATACCGCGCTGAGCGATGAGGAAGCGGGCGCCAACGGTACCGAGGCCGAAGGCCGCGATATCGAACGCGCGCTGGCAAACCTGGTCGAGGAGCAGCGCTCGGCGCTGCTGCTGGTGATCCTGGAAGGACTCTCCTACCGCGAGGTGGCGGAGATTCAGGGGGTGCCGATCGGCACGGTGATGTCGCGGCTGGCCCGCGCCCGCGCCCACATCAAGGCGACGCTCGATGGCGAGCGGGTGGCGTTGCGACGGATCAAATGAGCGCGAGGGCCAACGGAAACCGGTGACCTCGAGAGTACGAACTGGACGACGACGATGAACGAACCGACCATGCCGGTTACCGAAGACGAACTGCATGCCTACCTCGACAACGAGCTGCCGGCGGATCGCCGCGCCGCGGTCGATGACTGGCTCGCCGCCCATCCTGAGGACGCGGCCCGCGTCGCCGCGTGGCAATCGATGGGCGAAGCGCTGCATGCGCGTTACGACACCGTGGCCGACGAAGCGATTCCACGGCGGCTGGACCTGGACCACCTCGCCGCCAAACCGCGCCGCTGGATGATCGGTGTGGCCGCCGCCATCCTGCTCGCGTTTGCTGCGGGCGGCGGTATCGGCTGGTTCGCCCGCGCAGCCTCCGCTGCGGTCGCCCCCTCGGTCGATGCGGTGGATACGGTGCGCGCCGATGCGATCACCGCACACCGGCTCTACATTGGCGAAGTGCGGCATCCGATCGAGGTGCGGGCCGAAGAAAACCATCTGCTGCCATGGCTGTCGCGGCGGATCGGCACCACCTTGCGCGCCCCGGATCTGTCCGGCTTCGACCTGAAGCTGCTTGGCGGCCGTCTGCTGCCTGGCCCGTCCGGACCTGCGGCGCTGCTGATGTATGAAAACGGCGCGGGCGAGCGCGTCACGCTTTATTCCACGCCGCTCAAGGCGGCGACGATGTCGTTTCGCTATCGCGATGCCGACAAGTTCGCCACGATCCAGTGGACCTCCGACAACTATGGATGGGTGATCAGCGGACCGGCCGACAAGCCACGCCTGAAGCGGATCGCAATGGCCGCCTATGAGCAGATGGCGGACAGACGTTAGCGGTTCTTAGAGAACTTCGTGAGGAGACGACAAGGCCAGCCTCTCGGGCCGGCCTTGCCCGCTCGCTCATTCCGGTTTGATCCCTGCCGCCTTCAGGATCGGCAGCAGACGCTGCTCCTCCTTGTCGCGAAACGCCGTGATCTCGGCGGCCGATGTCGGCCATGCGGTTGCGCCGAGCTCGGCGAATTTTGCCTTGAGGTCCGGATCGATCAACGCCTTGGTCGCGAGGTTGTTGATCCGCGCAACGAGCTCGGGCGCCATGTTCGCCGGACCGCACAGCGCAGTCCATGACGTCAGTTCGTAACCGGGCAGCACCTCGGCCATCGCCGAGACATCCGGCAGCGCCGGCGAACGGGCCTTTGACGTCACCGCAACCGCCTTGATCAATCCGGCGCGGACATTCGGCAGCGAACCCGGAATGTTGTCGAACAGCGTATCGACGCGACCGCCGAGCAGATCGACCATCGCCGGACTTCCTCCCTTGTACGGCACATGCCGTACGTCGAGGCCGCCCATCGCGTTCATCATCTCACCGGACAGATGCAACGTCGTGCCAATGCCGGCGGAGGCGTAGGTGTATTTGCCGGGCTCCTTGTTGAACAGCGCCAGCAGTTCCTTCAGCTCCGCAGTCGGAATGTCCTTCCGCGCAACCAGAATGTTCGGCAGTTGCCAGATGCCGGTGATGAAGGTGAAATCGTCAGCCGCCTTGTAGGGCAGCTTCGCGTAACTGCCGATCGCGATCACGTTGGCGGCGATATTGCCCATGCCGACCGTGTATCGTCCGGCGGGGCCTTGGCGATTGCATCGACGGCGATCGTCCCACCCGCTCCCGCCTTGTTCTCGACGATGAACTGCTGCCCGCTCACCTCGCTCATCTTCTGGCAGAAGATGCGCGAAAGCGTGTCGGTCGCACCGCCCGGAGGAAAGCCGTTCATGTAGCGGACCGTGCGCGTGGGCCAGGTCTGTTGTGCGACGGCCGCGCGTGGCGCCATCAGCGAACCACCGAACAGCATCAAGGCCGAGCGGCGGCTCATACGAGCCTTCGACATGCGTTCCTCCCAGCAATCATTGCCCGCCTCTTCGTGCGGTGCCTAAGTATCGTGGGTGCTCCAGGCGACCACAACCCTGCGACATCGCCAGGCTCCGCGCCCCGTTCCATGATCCGTTACAGTATCCGTGATTGTGTAACGCAGCAGCGGCGCGCGATAAGGCGGCAACCCGAAAGGAGCCTCCATGAGCGCCAGCTGCGGACACCACGTCGCCTTCGACGGCGTCTCGGACGACTACAAGCGTCGGCTGTGGCTGGTCATCGCCATCAATGGCGGCATGTTCGCGCTGGAGATGTTTGCGGGCGCGCTCGCCGGCTCGCAGGCGATGTGGGCCGACGCGCTCGACTTCCTCGCTGACGCCGCGACTTACGGCATCTCGCTTGCAGTCATCGGCATGCCGCTCATCGTGCGCGCGCGGGCGGCTCTGGTGAAAGGCTTGAGCCTGACCGTGATGGGCGCGTGGGTGCTGGGCTCGACCCTGTGGCAGGTGTTCGTCGCCGGCGTCCCGCGCGCGGAGATCATGGGCAGCATCGGCTTCCTCGCGCTGCTTGCCAACCTTGCCAGCGTCGTGATCCTGATGCGCTACAAGGACGGCGACGCCAACGTGCGCTCGGTGTGGCTCTGCTCACGCAACGACGCCATCGGCAACGTCGCGGTGATGCTGGCCGCACTCGGCGTCTGGAGTACGGCAACCAAATGGCCGGACCTGATCGTGGCTACGCTGATGGCTTCGCTGTTCCTGTCGTCCTCTGTGCAGATCATCCGCCAGGCCCTGCGCGAAATGCGTCCTCTGGCGCAGGAGACCGGCCTCGCATCAGCGACAGCCTGCTGTGACCATGCTGGGCATGCCCATACCAATCATGATGCGCATGCCCATACGCACGCCCACCATCACGCACATTAGAAATGGTTGTTCCGACTTCCGATCGGTCGCATTGACTCGCCGTACGAACCCCATAAACAAGCCGGCGACGATAAACTGGCCCGCCGCCCAACGGCTGGCTACGACGCACCGCGTCGACCCGGGAGGATTGTCTGAGATGAACCGCCGCGAATTCACGCTGTCGCTCGCCGCCGCTTCCGCACTCGTGGCGGGCGCATCCCGTCTGGCATCGGCTGCCGAGTACCCAACCAGGGCCGTGAAGATCATCTGCCCGTTCGCTCCCGGTGGCTCCGGCGACATCTCGGCGCGGCTGTTCGCCGACCACTTCAAGACCGCGACCGGCCAGACGCTGGTGGTCGAAAACCGCACCGGCGCCTCCGGCGGCATCGGCGCTGCTGCCGTGAAAAGCTCCGATCCGGATGGCTACACGCTGATGCTGTCCACCAGCTCGATCCTGATCGCCAACGAGCTGTTCTACAAGACGCTGCCCTACGATCCGCGCGACTTCGCAACGGTCGGCATCGTTGGCTCGACCGGAATGTTCATGCTGGTCAACCCGGCGACGCCCTACAAGACGGTCGCCGAGTTCATCGCCTACGCGAAGGCGAACCCGAAGGACGTGCTGTCGGCGCACTTCAATACGTCTTCGCGGATCGGCGCTGCGATCTTCGCCGCGCGGGCCGGGCTGACGTTCAACGAAATCCCCTACAAGGACGTCGGCCAGGCCGTCACCGACCTGATCGGCGGCCGCCTCACCGTCGTCTTCCTCGACACGGTTGCCGCCGCGCAGCATATTCAGGGCGGCGGACTACGCGCACTCGGCATCACCACCGGCGAGCGCAACAAGCTCTATCCCGACGTACCGGCGCTGGCCGAAACCTTCCCGGGCCTGGAGGTGTTCGCGTTCTTGAGCGTCAGCGCGCCCGCCAAAACGCCGCGCGACATCCAGGAGAAGCTCAACAAGCTCGTGGTCGAAACCATTCAAGCTCCGGCGATCCAGCCGCGGCTCGAACAGCTCGGCCTGATCTCGAAGCCAATGGACCTCGCCGCCGTCGATGCGTTCGTCGAGACCGAGCGCAAGCGCTGGGCCGAGTATGTGAAGATCGCCAAGATCGAGAAGGAATAGCGCCGCGATCAGGACGGCTCGCGCGCCTTACCTGGTGCCGCGAGCTTTTTCCAGCGCTCATTCTCCAGCAGCGTCGAACGCACCACGCTGAGTCCGGCGCAGCCGTCGATCGTCCGCAGCAATTGGCGCACATCGTCGGCGAGCGGCAACGGCATCCACGGACTCAGCGTGATGCGGGCGATGGCGGTCAGCGGAATCGGAAACGACTTCGTCTCCACCGCTTCGTCGTCGCAGCGATAGACGATGCGGAATTCCTTCTCGTCGCGATAGGGGTAGCGCTTCAGAAACGGAAGCTCCTCGGCGCGCGGCGCCGTGTCTGCCTGCAGCTGGCCAATCTCACGATATCTCACCGGCCGCGCCATAAACCGCGTGTCGCCCTTGAACACGGCGAGCAGCTTGACCTTGTCGAACTCGATGCGCACGCCATCGCTGCCGTGCGAGAACACCCGCCAATGGTGATAGGTCTCGGGCACCTCGGAGAAGCACAGCGCCAGCACGCTCTTGAGCGATTTGCGGGCCTTGTACTGGGCCATGAAGTAGGCGTCGTTGCGATCATCCCACAATGCGGGACTGAGCAGCGTCACGGCGCGACGCTTCAACACGAAGATCGCGCTCGCGAGGTTGGTGTAACGATGCAGGATGGCCTTCCGCAAACCCTGTCTCCGCCTTCGATCGAATGCGACCGGCCGTCACATTGGCATCGGGCCTGATCTCATCATGCCCTAACGCGGATTGTACGGCTTGGTCTCGCGCCAGCGCTGCATCAGCGCTTCGAGGTCGGCGTCATTGCCGTCCGGCAGCACGATCCGTGCGGTGACGAACAGATCGCCCGGCTCCTTGCCCTTGACCGGCATGCCCTTGCCACGCAGTCGGAATGTTCGTCCGCTCGACGTGTTCTTCGGGATCGACAATTCCACCGCGCCATCCAGCGTCGGCACCCGCACTTTCCCGCCGAGCACGGCCTCATAGAGCGTGATCGACAGATCGCAGCGCAGATCGTTGCCGTCCACTTTGAACAACGGGTGCTGGGCGATGACGATTGTGATCAGCGCATCGCCGGCGCGGCGGCCGGGCACCTCCTGCCCCTGGCCTTTCAGACGGATGGTCTGGCCGCTGGTGATGCCGGCCGGAATCTTGACGTTGAGCTCCTTGCCGGTCGGCAGCCGCACACGCTTCTCCGCGCCGTGCACGGCCTCCTCGAGCGTCACGCCCAACGAGGCATTGAGGTCGAGGTCGGGCATCGCCGACGGCCCGGCTTCGTACTCGAACGTATCGGCACCGCCGCGCGCGCCGCGCGCCGCGCCACCGAACATGCTCGACAGGATGTCATCGAAGGCGCCGCCCCCGAAGCCTCCCGCGCCGCCGGCACCGCCGCCGGAGCGGAAGGTGAAGCTCTCGAAGCCGTCGCGCGAGGAGCGGGAGAATCCGCCCGCACCGCCACCCGGAAAGCCCTGGCCACCACCGGGGAAGCCTTGGAAGCGCGGCTTGCCCTCGGCATCGATCTCGCCGCGATCGAACTGTTTGCGCTTCTCCTCGTCGCCGAGGATTTCGTTGGCGGCATTGACCTCGGCAAAGCGCGCAGCCGCCTTCGGATCGTCCTTGTTGGCGTCCGGATGGTGCTTCTTGGCAAGCTTGCGGAACGCGCTCTTGATCTCGGCAGCGCTCGCGCCCTTCTTGACCCCCAACACATCATAGGGGTTGCGCATTGCTCGTCTCTCCTTGCGGAAAATTCCCCAACAGCCGCTCCATCAGAACGGCTTTGTGGTCATGTGGGAAGTGCGTGGCATTTTTGCAACGGGTAAATGACCCTACGGAGGCAGCAAATCGGGGAGCCTCCGCTCCGTCTCGAAGCTGGTTCAGCGAGGGCCGACCGGAAATCGACCTTGGAGGGCTTGCGTCGTCGCCGCACGGCTCGCCACCCCAAAAGGCGGTCAGGCCTTCCGCCAGGGTTTCAGGCTGCGCACTTCCCAACGGCTGTTGAACTTGCAGGCCTCGCCCTGCATCCAGGTCTCCGCCTTGTCCTTCACATAGCTCGCCAGGAAGTCGCGGCAGGTGGTGCCGTTGGCCGAATAGGCGTTGGTCAGCGGCGTCACGGAGCCACGCGCGCCGGTGTTCGGGTTCTCCCAGGGATGGCTCGCATCCTTGCCGCCCTTGGCGAGCACCTCCGTTGCTGCCGCCCGCGCATAAGCGAGATCGGCCTCGGAGGGCATGCCGGAACTGGTGCTGACCCGCGACACCGAAGACGCGATCGAGCCGGTGATGTCCAGATCGCTCGCCCCGCCGAAGCCGGAGCCGAGCGGCATGGAACACCCGCCGACCAGGGGCGCCGCCATCAGCATGGCGGCAGCGCAAACCGGCCGTACAAACGCCGATAGGCGGCCGCTCTCCCTTCCCATATAAGGAGGGTGAGGCATCGGCTGAAAACCCTGCGAACGCAACTCGGGTACTCCAAACGCATGACAGACACGACGACCAACAAGACCTCAACTTCGTTAACGTCCGGTGATTTTACAGCCGCCGAGGAGCCATTCGCGCTGTTTTCCGAATGGCTGAACGAAGCGTTCAAGTCCGAACCCGCCGACGGCAACGCGATGACACTCGCCACCGTCGACAAGGACGGCATGCCGGACGCGCGCATGGTGCTGCTGAAAGGCTTCGATGCCGACGGATTCGTGTTCTACTCCCACATCGACAGCGCCAAGGGGCGCGAGCTGACCGCCCATCCGAAGGCGGCGCTGGTGTTTCACTGGAAGTCGCTGCGTCGGCAGGTCCGCATCCGCGGACCGGTCGAGACCGTGACGCCCGAGGAGGCCGACGCCTATTTCGCCACCCGCCCGAAACAGGCCCAGCTCGGCGCCTGGGCGAGCAAACAGTCGCAGCCGCTGGAAAGCCGCTTCGCCTTCGAGCAGCAGATCGCCAAATATGCCGCCAAGTATGTCATCGGCGAGGTCCCGCGCCCGCCGGGCTGGAGCGGCTGGCGGATCGTACCGGTGCAGATCGAGTTCTGGCACGACCGCCCCTATCGCCTGCACGACCGCATCGTCTTCACCCGCGCGACCGCAAACGACGCGTGGACCAAGACGCGCCTCTATCCATGACCGGAGCCGACCGTTAACCCCATGCCGCAACCCCATTCCAACATTCCGCGCCGGACCCTGCTGCTGACCGGCGCGAGCCGCGGCATCGGCCACGCCACCGTGATCCGCTTTTCGTCGGCGGGCTGGCGGGTGATCACCTGCTCGCGTCATCCGTTTCCCGAGGAGTGCCCCTGGGATGCTGGTCCGGAAGATCACATCCAGGTCGACCTCGCCGACCACGACGACACCGAACGCGCGGTGAAGGAAATTCGCTCGCGGCTCGAAGGCGGCATGCTGCACGCCCTCGTCAACAACGCGGCGATCTCGCCGAAGGCGGCCGGCGGCGCACGCATGGGCACGATCGAGACCGACGTCGATACGTGGCAGCATGTGTTCAACGTCAACTTCTTCGCGCCGATCACGCTCGCGCGCGGCCTGATCGAGGAGCTGAAGGCCGCAAAGGGGTCGGTGGTGAATGTGACGTCGATCGCCGGCTCCCGCGTGCATCCGTTCGCGGGTGCAGCTTACGCGACGTCGAAGGCGGCGCTCGCCGCGTTGACGCGCGAGATGGCTTCCGATTTCGGCCGCCACGGCGTACGCGTCAACGCCATCGCTCCTGGCGAGATCGACACCGCGATCCTGTCGCCCGGCACCGAGAAGATCATTCCGCAGATTCCACTCGGCCGGCTCGGCACTCCGGACGAGGTCGCGCGCGTGATCTACGCGCTGACGGCGGAAACATCGTCCTACGTGAATGGCGCAGAAATCCATATCAACGGCGGCCAGCACGTCTGACCGCTGAGTGTCATGCCCGCTCATCGCGGTTTCGGCCTCTGCCACTTCAACGTCATGGCCGCCATCAGGTCTCGCCTTGAGCGAGCGCAACGCCCTGCCCGCGAAAGCGGGCATCCCGTTCGTGTGAGGTCTCCGTTCAATCGCAAACGTCTCGGCGTACTGGGCCTCTGCCTGCGCGGGGGCGACGCAGAATGGAGATCCACACAGGTCCAGGCCGCGGATGACGGCAGAATACATTGACACGCCTGCGCACCCTGCATTTCGCAGCTCGTTCCCTTGCCCACCTCGCGCTCTCCTCGTTTCTCTTCTTTCGCCAACATCTCAAACAGCCCAGCACGCTTCCAGGATCAGCCAACGCGCTTTCAGGATGGCCGATACAGCTTCATTGCAAACACACGTTCGCATTCTCGCGGCACGGAATGCCCGAGGGTTGCGGCGCCGAGCTCCGGTTTACCCGGCTCCCGGCATGGCAACGCTCCGCCCCCGATGACGAGGGCGCGCGGAACGCCGGACGCTTCAGCGCGTCCGCAGCCTCGCGTGCAAATGAAAACAAGCACACGAGTTAGCCACCACGGTCACGCCGGACAGCAGCCGGCGTTCCGCACGCGATGGTTGGAACGGCTCGCTCCGCGTTGACCCCCGGTGACCGATCCTGGTTCACCACCACTCCAGTTTTGGCGCAGGCTGCCTCTCCTGTCTTGCGAGGGGAGAGAGCGAGCGCTTACGCGCCGCACCATGGCGCAAGGCGATGCGCCGGGATCACGCGACTTGGGCCGTCCGCAAGACGCCGCCGCCGTCACCGGCCGACCGCTCCGCCGAAAGCAGAACGCCCGATCCGGATCGAGCGGCGCCCTGCGGCCACCGCATCCCGCCCCGCGGTCGTGACGATCGCGAACGCCCCTCGCATCGGGGCAGGACAGTTAGGACTATAAGCATGATAGGAATATTGTCAAGCGGCGGCGCCGCCATCGCTCAAGGAGCGCGCGTAAACTTGCGGCGTCGGTCCGGGGCATCGCGAAGCGATGAGCCCGGAACCCATACGCCCGGTGTGCGTGATGGCGCGCAGTGCCGGTGCCCTTGCAAGCAGCCCCCATCGCACGCGCCGTTTGATGTGATCCAAGATCACGGCCGTAACGGCAAACTCATCAGCACAGGGTCTATGGATTCCGGGCTCGCGAGCTGTGCTCGCGCCCCGGAATGACGGCGGAGTTGATGCCTGCCTGCGCTTCTCTTCCCGCAAACGGTGAGAGGTCAAAGAACAGCGCCGCTCCACTCTCTGCCGTCGTTCCGGGACGCGCCTCTTGGCGCGGGCCCGGAACCCATACGCCCGGTGTGCGTGATGGCGCGCAGTGCCGGTGCCCTTGCAAGCAGCCCCCATCGCACGCGCTCGTTTGATGTGATCCAAGATCATGGACGTAACGGCAAACTCATGAGCACAGGGGTTATGGATTCCGGGCTCGATGCTGCGCATCGCCCCGGAATGACGCCAAATGGGTCGATGCGCCCACCCAACTTTCTGCCGTTGTTTCGAACTTGCGGGTGTCGCTCGCATTGGAAATGCAACGCGTGAAAAAGAAGCCGTGAAGAGCCCGTAGAGCCCATCGTGCCATCTGTGGCCTCATGGTTCGAGGCGACGATTTGCGCATCATCCCATCCGAAAACCGGTTCCCACTTTTCGGGGATGATGCGCGCCGCGCTCCTCACCATGGTCTCCACCATGAGGCGCAGTGCTTCTCGCCTTCAGGTGCAAGGCTTCACGTACAATACTTCAGGTGCAAGGCTTCTCCAATCTCCGCCGTCATTCCGGGGCGCGAGCAACGCTCGCGAGCCCGGAATCTATAACCCCAGTCTTCACGAGACCACGGACGCCCATGGCCTTCACGCATCGCTTCAGTGCATCTCAGCTTGTGGGTCCAAGCAAGGCAGCAGCGCACGACATTCCTGCTTTTTGCGGACAGGACGACAGACGCCGCAGACCATCACTGGCGCAGGGCGTATGGATTCCGGGCTCGCGAGCCGCGCCCCGGAATGACGGCGGAGTTGATGCCTGCGCTTCTCTTCCCGCAAACGGTGAGAGGTCAAAGAACAGCGCCGCTCCACTCTCTGCCGTCGTTCCGGGACGCGCCTCTTGGCGCGGGCCCGGGCCCCATACCCCCGGTGTGCGTGATGGCGCGCAGTGCCGGTGCCCTTGCAAGCAGCGCCCATCGCACGCGCCGTTTGATGTGATCCAAGATCACGGCCGTAACGGCAAACTCATCAGCACAGGGTCTATGGATTCCGGGCTCGATGCTGCGCATCGCCCCGGAATGACGCCAAATGTGTCGATGCGCCACCTAGCTTTCTGCTGTTGTTTTTGAACTTGCGGGTTTCGCTCGCGCCGGAATGACGGCGGAGTTGATGCACCCGCTCTGGCCTCATGGTTCGAGATGCCGCTCCCGCGCCCCTCACCATGAGGAGAAGGCTTTCATACCCGGTTGCCAGTCGTCGAGCTCGCCCATCGCACGCGCTGTTTGATGTGATCCAAGATCATGGGCGTAACGGCAAACTCATCAGCACAGGGGCTATGGATTCCAGGCTCGCGAGCTGTGCTCGCGCCCCGGAATGACAGCGCCGGTGTTGGTCCACGCGCACTGGCTCCGTTATCGTCAGAGCACCCCGCCGGCTCGTTCCGCTCTTCTCGTTCCGCTCTTAATGCCACAACAGCGCAATCAGGATGATGATCGGCAGCGGAATTCCGATCAGCCAAAGCAGCGCACCTTTACCAAAGGTCATGTCAGCTCCCTCCATATGTTGCAGGGGGAAAACGTCACACCGCGAAGGCAGTTCCTGAACCATCGCCGGCTACTTTTTTCTCGTAGCCGGGAACGATCCACGCGCTTACAGCCCTGTTCCGCATCGTGCTGGCAAGCCCGCACATCGACAAAGCAGATCGCGCTTCCGCGTCCGCACAAGGAAATGGCCGGGACAAGCCCGGCCATGACGCAAACTCTGCAAGAGACCAGCGCTCAGTAGCGGTAGTGATCCGGCTTGAACGGGCCTTCCTGTGGAACGCCAATATACTCCGCCTGCTCCGGACGCAGCTTGGTCAGCTTGACGCCAAGCTTCTCCAGATGCAGCGCCGCCACCTTCTCGTCCAGCACCTTCGGCAGCGTGTAGACCTTCTTCTCGTACTTGCCGGGATTGGTCCACAGATCGATCTGCGCCAGCGTCTGGTTCGAGAACGACGACGACATCACGAAGCTCGGGTGCCCCATGGCATTGCCGAGGTTCACCAGCCGCCCCTCCGACAGCAGAATGATCCGGTTGCCCTTCGGGAACTCGATTTCATCGACCTGCGGCTTGATGTTGGTCCACTTGAAGTTCTTCAGGCCGGCGACCTGAATTTCGTTGTCGAAGTGGCCGATGTTGCAGACGATCGCCCGGTCCTTCATCTGCCGCATGTGATCGACGGTGATGATGTCGCGGTTGCCGGTGGCGGTGACATAGATGTCAGCGCGGCTGAACGCATCCTCGATCGTCGCCACCTCGTAGCCTTCCATCGACGCCTGCAGCGCGCAGATCGGATCGACTTCGGAGACGATGACGCGTGCGCCGGCCTGACGCAGCGAAGCGGCCGAGCCCTTGCCGACATCGCCGAAGCCGGCGACGAACGCCACCTTGCCGGCCAGCATGACGTCGGTGCCGCGGCGGATCGCATCCACCAGCGATTCACGGCAGCCATAGAGGTTGTCGAACTTCGACTTCGTCACCGAGTCGTTGACGTTGATCGCCGGGAACAGCAGCTTGCCCTGCTCGGCCAGCTTGTAGAGACGGTGAACGCCCGTGGTGGTCTCTTCCGAGACGCCCTTGATCGACTTCGCTACTTCGGCGAACCAGCCCTTCGGCTTTTCCTTCAGCAGGCGCTTGATCAGCGCGAAGAACACTTCTTCTTCTTCCGACTCCGGCCTGTCGAGGAACGCGGTGTCGCCATTCTCCGCGCGCAAGCCGTGATGCACCAGCATGGTGGCATCGCCGCCGTCGTCGAGGATCATGTTCGGCACGCCGCCGCCATGCCAGTCGAACAGCTTGGCGGTGAAGTCCCAATACTCGGTCAGCGTCTCGCCCTTGAACGCGAACACCGGCGTTCCGGCAGCAGCGATCGCCGCAGCGGCGTGATCCTGGGTCGAGAAGATGTTGCACGAGACCCAGCGCACGTCGGCACCGAGCGCCTTCAGCGTCTCGATCAGCACCGCGGTCTGGATGGTCATATGCAGCGAGCCGGCGATGCGCGCGCCCTTCAACGGCTGCTTCGGGCCATATTCGGCGCGGATCGCCATCAGGCCAGGCATCTCGGTCTCGGCCAGTTCGATCTCCTTGCGGCCGAAGGCTGCGAGCGAAATATCCTTGACGATGTAGTCCTTGGTGGCAGCGGTCATGTGTATTCCTTCATGGTCTGGCTCATTCAAGCGGGGCTCATTTGAGCCGATGCCTAACTCCCTCTCCCGCCTGCGGCGAAAGGGTTGGGTGAGGGGTGCCTGCGAATGCTCGCCCGGCGCACCTGCAACCCGCGCAATAAAAACGCCCCTCACCCGGATCGCTTCACGATCCGACCTCTCCCCGCTCGCGGGGAGAGGTGAAGGACAGCGTTGATTGGCCTTACACCGCGCGCTTGATCGCGTCGGTGAGATCGGTCTTCTCCCACGAGAACCCGCCGTCGGCGTCCGGCGCACGGCCGAAGTGACCGTAGGCGGAGGTGCGCGCGTAGATCGGCTTGTTGAGATCGAGGTGCTTGCGAATGCCGCGCGGCGTCAAGTCGAACGCTTCCGCGGCCGCCTTCTCGAGCCGGGACTCCTCGACCTTGCCGGTGCCGTGGGTGTCGACATAGATCGACAGCGGCTTGGCGACGCCGATGGCGTAAGAGAGCTGGATCGTGCAGCGGTCGGCGAGACCGGCCGCGACGATGTTCTTGGCGAGATAGCGCGCCGCATATGCCGCCGAGCGATCGACCTTGGTCGGGTCCTTGCCGGAGAACGCGCCGCCGCCATGCGGGGCCGCACCGCCATAGGTATCGACGATGATCTTGCGGCCGGTGAGGCCCGCGTCACCATCGGGACCGCCGATGAAGAACTTGCCGGTCGGATTGACGTGCCAGACGGTCTTGCCGTTGATCCAGCCCTCGGGCAGCGCCGCGCGCACATACGGCTCGACCACCTCACGCACCTGCCGCGAGGTCATGTCCTCGACCAGATGCTGGTGCGAGACGACGATCTGCGTCACGCCGACCGGCTTGCCGTTCTCGTACTGCACGGTGACCTGGCTCTTGGAGTCCGGACCGAGCACCTTCTCCTTGCCGGAGTGGCGCGCTTCCGAGATCAGACGCAGGATCTTGTGCGCGTAGAAGATCGGCGCCGGCATCAGGTCGGGCGTCTCGTTGCAGGCATAGCCGAACATGATGCCCTGGTCGCCCGCGCCCTCTTCCTGGTTGGTGCCCGGCTGCAGCGCATCGACGCCCTGGGCGATGTCGGCCGACTGCGGATGCAGCAGGATCTCGACGTCGGCGTTCTTCCAGTGGAAGCCGTCCTGCTCGTAACCGATGTCCTTGATCGCCGCGCGCGCAACCGCCTCGACATGCTCCTTGGTCACCGTCGAAGGACCGCGCGTCTCGCCGGCGATCACCACCTTGTTGGTGGTGGCGAGCGTCTCGCACGCGGCGCGGATCGCCCACGGATCAATCCCGGCCTTCGGGCCCTCGCGGAAAAACAGATCGACGATCTCGTCGGAAATGCGATCGCACACCTTGTCCGGGTGGCCTTCAGATACCGACTCACTGGTGAACAGATAAGACCCGCGCATCAACTTAAATCCTTCTCGAGGTGAACTTTCCGGCAAGTGTGGATGTGGCTGTCAGTCTCGCCGGCGCGAGATGACGTAGGACTCGTCGTAGAACCAAAGTCCGTTGTGCCGGCGCAGGACTTCTTTGGTGGCATCAAGATAACGGCCGCTCTCGGTGACTTCGGTCAAGCGATCATCCTCGATCTGGGCGACATACACCGCTGCGTTCCAGGCTGCAAACGCCGTCGAGGTGCCGATCGGCCCCGTCACTTCGTTGGGCAGCGCTTCCATATCGTACCGGAAGATCGAGCGATGGTCTGCGTATGCGTTGAAATTAAGATCGCGGCCGGCCGAACCGAGTTCGTATTTCACCGCGCGCAACAGGTCATGGCGGCTGACCGAGAAAGGATTTTCTCCAGGCCAGATCGCTTCGATGATTTCCATGCCCGGATCGTGGCCATGGGAGTGAATGCCGATCAGGCGGCCGCCGGCGCGCAGCGCACGCGCGAGCGGCGCGATGATGCGCTTGGCGCGGAACGTCTCCGACGACTTCGCGCGATAGGGCTGCGAGGCGATGATCAGGTCGAAGTTCGCCTCGGCGCGGCCGGGGCGCGGGATCACCGGGTCGAGCATGAAGCGATGGTCGTCGCGATAGAACACGAGGCAGATCGGCCGCTCGTACACCGGCATGCCGGAGCGCTCCGACACATTGGCGCGCCAGTTCTCGTCGAGGAACGGCTGCAGCTCGTTGATCTGCGCCTCGAAGTCCGCCGATGACGCGCCGCTCAGCGGCACCTCGCGCCAGATCAGGCTGGACGCGGCCGACGGCGACTTCGGCGACAGCCACGGCGCCTCGGCATAGGCCATGTTGGTCAGCACGAACACGGTGGCGGGGTGCTCGTAGAGCCGGTCCGGCAGCTTCTGCAGGACCAGCTTGATGTCCTCCAGGCTGATCTCCTTGCCAGCGATATAGAACGGCATGTGCGGGAAGCGGCTGTGCATCGTCCGCATCACCCGCGCGAGCACGGTGCCGTCGCCGACGCCGGCGTCGAACACCCGCACCGCCGGCGGCCGCGGATGGATGTTGCCGAGCTCGAGCCCGACGCGCTCGGCGATCACCCGCTTCTCGCTGCAGGTGTGGACGAACAGCAGATACTTCTGCCGGTTCTCGAAGAAGCGGAAGTTGGTGCGCGGGTCACGCTTTTCCAGGGGCGGCTCCGGTGGGCGGACGATCGGCACGCCGGGAATGCCCGCAGAGGTCTGCCCCATATAGCCGCGGATGCGCTCCAGCGTGTCGATGGTGATCCGCTTCTCGTCGCGGAGCCGCTGCACGAGCTTGCCGTCATTGACCGCGCGACGGCCGAAGGTGGATTCCGCCATGCCTTCGCGGCGGCAGAATTCCGAAATCTCGGCGATGAGCGCGTCGTTCTTCACGGGGCTTTCGGCGTTGGGAAAGATGAATTCTGCCCAAGCCACTACCATGACCGTCCCATTCGCGGAAGAGCAGGCGGTGATAAATCAACCAGGACCTGTCGTCCTGCCCAACGGCTTTGTTACACTTTGCCCACCGGCACGCGAGTCGCCGGTTCTGCGATTCAACGAAAGCGATCAATGACTTCAGCCACCGTCGGCGGAACCGAGGGCTATGCCGAACAGGCCGACGCGCTGGTGGGCCCGATGGACGCTGTGCGCTTTGCTGATCTGCATCGGCCGATCCTCCCGCTGATTCCGGCGGCGCCCTGCCCGGTGCTCGATATCGGCGCAGGCACCGGACGCGACGCGGCCGCCTTTGCGGCCATGGGCCATACCGTCGTGGCGGTGGAGCCGACGGCGGCGCTGCGACGCTACGCCATGACGCGGCATCCTTCGCCCGCCATCGCATGGCTCGACGACAGCCTGCCGCATCTGGCGACGCTGCTGTCACGCGGCCGGCAGTTCGACCTGGTGATGCTGACGGCGGTCTGGATGCATCTCGACGCCGCTGAGCGGCAGGCGGCGATGCCGAACCTCGCGCGGTTGACCGCAACAGGCGGACGGCTCTCCATCACCCTCCGCCACGGGCCGGTGCCGGCGGGCCGGCGCATGTTCGATGTCTCAGCGACCGAGACGATCGCGCTCGCCGCGGAGGCCGGTCTGCAGCTTGTGCTGCGGCTCGACAACCAGCCGAGCCAGTTCAACCGCACCGACGTCACCTGGACGCGGCTCGCCTTCGTCAAACCGGCCTGAGCGGTTCTTGCGCGCGCTGCTCATCTCAGCCGCCAGCGAATGGGTGAGAGGACCAGCGCTGATGGCACGCGACGACACCGGACCTGTGCGGCCCATGGTTTCCTCGTTAGCGAATGGGCCGTTCGGATTCACTGAACCGCACGGCGTATCACACGGCCGGCCGCGAACATGCGCCGGACCATAGCTTTGCGTCGCCAGGTGGCTTGTATTGTCAGACGGCCTCGTGTTGTCAGCCGGACGCCGCCGGCGCGCCGCAGCGGCAGCTTACCCGATCGGAGGCAGTGCCCCGCTCACTCCATGAGGGTGATGACATCGCCTTGCCGCACGCTGCCTTCGGATAGCACCGCGCAATAGACCCCCACCTTGTTGTCGTACTGCTTGGCGACGGTGCGCAGCACGTCCGCGCTCTCCTCGGCGGTGTCGGGGTCGATCGAGATCATCTTGCAGCGCGGATCGCGATCCAGCACGGCGATCACCACGCGCTCGCCGATCCGCAACTGCCTGCCGACGAAGCGGTCCTCGGCGAAACCACCGGCAGGCCCGAGATCGGCATAGATGTTGGCGCGGAAGCGGCGCGGATCGAGCGTGCGGTCGAGCTCGTCGCTGAGCTGCGAGACCGTCTTCAGCGAGATCAGCGAGACCGGACGGCAATCGGTCAACGCACGGTCTGAGCGGATCAGCGACAGCTTGCCGGCATCGACCGCAGGCGTCGCCAGCATCGTCCGCAGCGCCGGATCATCCACCGCCAGCACCTCGCCGGACGGCGTGGTCACATCGACCGCAAGCGCTTCCGGGTAAAGCGGCGTGATGCCGGGACCGAGCGCCTCGGCCGCGGCCTGGTTGAGCGGCCGCGCCGCGCGCGCGGCATCGCGGAAGCGCGGCTTGTACAACAGCATCTGCGCCTTGGCCCGGCCGGTGAAGAACGGAAAGCCCGCGGGCGCCGCCGCATTGATGAAGGCGCAGTGGCGATCGCCGAACACGCCGGCATAACCGACGAAAGCCTCCGCGAGTTGCTCACCCGCCATGCTCTTCACCGGATAACGCCACAGGCTCTCGACGCGGCCGACAATGGTCATGCTCTCTGCCCGCAAAGCTGCATCAGACTCAACGCGCGCAGTGTTTCCGATCCTGCTTCGTAACGCAACGACGCACCCCCCGCGCGCGGCCCGGCGCCTGCGGTATCATGGCCTCCGAACGTTGAATAAAACCTGCGGAGGCCGACGCTAACCTTTGTTAAGGAACGCCGGTCAGGGTCGGGCTACCCATGTCCCGTTCGAGCCATTCCGTCATCGGAGGCTATCGTGATGAACCAACCGGACTCTGTCACCGAAAACGGTCACACCAAAACCGTCCGCCTACACCAAGCAAAGATGCAAGACTTGAAGGCCAAACTCGAGAAGCTGCTGACCGATGCCGAGGATTGCGACCTGATCGCTAAACTCGCCACCGACAACGTCAAGCGCGAGACGTTCAACAAACTGGCGCGCCAGCTCCGGCAGATGGCTGCCGAGGTCGAAGCCGTCCTCAAGGCACGGCAAGCATCGAACGAGCAATAGTCCGCAGCAGCGCAGGCGCAATGCTGCCACCCCGAAGGAATTAAGGTTCCACGGGTGCGTTATCCATGTTAAGCAGCTGGCAGCAGGCCGACCGGATGACGCGCATCTCGGCCCTTTTCAGTTTCGCGTCTCGGAGCCCATCCATCCACCACGGCCATCCACGACAGCCTGGGTATCACTGCGACGTGCACCGCGTCCGCATACGATAAGTTATTGCAACGGATCACATCATGGATCGCAAGACGATTACGGCTTCTCTCGTGAAGCGCATGCGCTTCAGCGAGGAGTTGGACGATGACGACGTGCTCGCGATCGAAACGCTGCCGATCGCGGTGAAGGACTTTGCCGATAATCAGCATGTCGTCAGCGATGGCGAGCAGCCGACCCAATGCTGTCTGCTGATCGAGGGCTTCGCCGTTCGCGCGAAGACGACGAAGGACGGCGGCCGGCAGATCCTGTCGATCCACATTCCCGGCGACATCCCGGACCTGCAAAGCCTCTACCTGCAGGAAATGGATCACGACCTGATCGCGCTGACCGCGTGCACCGTCGGCTTCATCCCGCATCTGGCCCTGCGCGAACTGGTCCGCAAGCGGCCGAACATCGCCGAAGTGTTCTGGCGCGACACGCTGATCGACGCCGCCATGTTCCGGCAGTGGATCGTCAATGTCGGCCAGCGGCAGGCGCCCAGCCGCATGGCCCATCTGATCCTCGAACTGCAGCGCCGGCTGGAAATCGTCGGCCGCACCAAGGGCGACTCCTTCCGCCTGCCGATGACCCAGGACGAACTGGCCGACGCGCTGGGACTGACGGCGGTTCACGTCAACCGGACCGCCAAGCAGCTGCGCCAGGACGGGTTGCTGCTGATCCAGCGGCAGACGGTAAAAATTCTCAACAAGGAAAAACTGAAGGAACTAGCCGACTTCGACGACGCTTATCTACATCAGAGCACATCGTAGGACTTAACACAGCGAGGCGGCCATGGCCCGATTCTTCTTCGACCTCCGCGAGGGTGCCTCTGTCCTGCGCGATGACGAAGGGGTCGAGCTCGCGAACGCCGAGGCCGCGGAACTGCAGGCGGTGAAGGCTGCCGCGGCGATCGCGGAGGAGAACTTCCGCAAGGGCAACCGCGCGGTGGAGATCAACGTGCGGGAGGACAGCCGTCCGGCGTTCAAGATCTCGCTGAGGGTGGACGTGGATCGGGCCTGAGACCCATACTTGCAGTCTCATCGCAGCCTCAATCGCGGCCCCCGCTTGCAGCTCCACTTTTTTGCATCCCGCCTCCCGCCGCCCAGGAAAATGCGCCTGGAACGCCGCGGAATGAGGAACAATGACGGCACGAGGCGATTTCAACGCGACAGACGGAGCCAACCATGTCGCTACTCAAGTGGGCCTTTATCTTCCTGATCATCTCGCTGGTGGCCGCGCTGTTCGGCTTCACCGGCATCTCGGCGGCCAGCGCGGATATCGCCAAGATCCTGTTCTACATCTTCCTCGTCATCTTCGTGGTGCTGCTGCTGCTCGCGCTCACGGTCTTCCGCGCATAGCGGCCATGGCGATCGTCGACGCACAGGTGCCGCAGGAGATTCCGCCGCCGAAGCCGGTGCCGCCGGTGCAACCGCCGCCCGGCATCCCGCCGGACGATCCGGCGCCGGAGATCAAGCCGCCGCCGGACAGCCCGAGCCAGCCGGACCAGCCGCAGGAAGCGCCGCCGCGCGAGCCGCCGAACGAACTGCCGGACTGACCGCGGCTGCGGCGAAACGCGTGTTCAGCTCGGCTCCGGGACATCCATGCCCTCGGCCGCATATTGCCTGATCTTGTTGCGCAGGGTGCGCACCGATACGCCGAGCACCCGCGCGGCGTGCGTGCGATTGCCCCCGCAATGCGCAAGCGTCTGAACGATCAGCTCACGCTCGACATCGTTCATCGTCGAACCGACCAGCAGCGGCACCACCCGGCGCGGTGCAATGATGGCGTCGTCCGTTGCGGGCGACATCGACACTGGGAGAGATGATTGCGTCATCTACACCTCCAAATGCCCCGCCAGTGATGCAAGCGGGAACCAATTGAAGCACTCCCCAAACCCCAAAGGTAGCCTGGGGTGGTTTGGTTAACGGGGTCTTAACGCGTTTATGGTTCCCGCATGGAACTCACCGGTTCCCTGGTGGGACGTGTCGGTGACGATGACCGGGATCGATCCCGCGCTGCCGCCCGCGTGAGTGCGCACCGCATCAGCGCCCGCCCCAGACCTCATCGGCGACCTCCACCACGAGCCGCAGCTTCGCCCACTGCTCGTCCTCGGTGAGGATGTTGCCCTCCTCGGTGGAGGCGAAGCCGCATTGCGGCGACAGGGCCATCTGCTCGTAGGGAATGAAGCGCGCTGCCTCGTCGAGCCTGCGCTTGATGTCGTCCTTCGTCTCCAGCGCACCGGTCTTGGAGGTGACGAGCCCGACGACGACGATCTTGTCGCCCTTCGGCAGAAAACGCAGCGGCTCGAAGCCGCCGGCCCGCTCGGTGTCGTATTCGAGGAAGTAGCCGTCGTAATTGACATGGCGCAGCAGCGTCTCCGCCACCGGCTCGTAACCGCCCGACGCGATCCAGGTGGAGCGGAAATTGCCGCGGCAGACATGGGTGGTGATGGTCATGTCGGCGGGCCGCTCGGCGATCGCGTAGTTGATGACGCGGGCGTAGGTCTCGGCGAGGCCGGTCGGATCGTCGCCGCGCGCGCGCATCTTCGCAAGCTCCTCCTGCGAGCACAGATACGACCACACCGTGTCGTCCAGTTGCAGGTAGCGGCAACCGGCATCGTAGAAGGCGCGCACCGCCTTGCGGTAAGTCTTGGCCAGATCCTCGAAATACGCCTCGAGATCGGGATAAACCGCCGCCGAGATCGCCTTGCGGCCGCCGCGGAAGTGCAGCACCGACGGCGACGGAATCGTCATCTTCGGCGTCACATGCGCCTGCTCGCAACACTTCTTCAGAAACTCGAAATGCGCGAGCATCGGATGATCGGCTGGAAAATCCAGCTTGCCGTTGACGCGGATGCCCTCGCCCCTGGTCACGACGCCCGCGAACTGGATGCCCTCGGTGGCATACATCTCGCAGCCGCCGAGATGCCGCAGGAAATCGAAGTGCCACCAGGAGCGGCGATACTCGCCGTCGGTCGCAAGCTTCAGGCCGAGCGAAGCCTGCTTGTGCACGATCTTCTCGATCTCCGAATCCTCGATCCGGCGCAGATCGCCCGCACCGATCTCCTTCCTTTCATGCTGCGCGCGGGCCCGCTTGACGCGGTCGGAACGCAACAGGCTGCCGACCTCGTCGGCGCGGAACGGCGGTCTGGTTCGCAGCATGGCTCTACACTCTCCCTGAGGCGTGCATTAGCGCACCGCGCTGCGGCAATTTCAACAGCATTCGCGACGGAAGGCGCGATCTCACCGCTTGCGCGCGTCCTCCATGAAGGCCTCGAACGCTGCGGTGTAATCCTTGTGCCACCGCGAGAGCGCGGGCCGGTTCTCGATGATGTCGCCCGCAGCCCACAGGATGCGCCGCTCATCCATCGGCCGGCTGACGTCGTTGTCCGGGCACAGGATGTAGAAGTCGCCGCGGCCGATGCTGGCGATCATGAAATCGATCACCTGCTCACCGGTCCAGGCGGCCGCCGGCTTCTCCGCCGATCGCGCGGTCATGCCGGTGAAGGTGTAGCCGGGAATCAGCAGGTGAGCGGTGATGGCGCAGCCCGGTGTGTTGCGGAGTTCGTGCGCGAGCCCCTCGGTATAGGCTTTCACCGCCGCCTTGGAGACGTTGTAGGCGAGATTGCCGGGCGGCGTGGTGATCCCCTGCTTCGAACCGGTGTTGATGACGAGACCGGGCGTCTTGCTTGCGATCATGGCCGGCAGGAACGCCTGCACGCCGTTGACCACACCCAGCAGATTGATATCGAGCAGCCGTCGCCACTCGTCCGGCGCCTTGAAGGCGCTGCCCGGATTGAGGCCGATGCCGGCATTGTTCATCAGCACATGCACGGCGCCGAAACGATCGAAGGCCTGCGCCTGCAGACGCTCGAGATCGGCGGCAACGCTGACATCGACCGGCACTGCGAGAACGCTCGCCGGATTGGACACCGCAGCCACGGCGGCGGCGGCCGTGTTGAGCTTCGGCCCAGGCAAGTCGGCGAGCACGACGTTCATGCCGAGTCCGGCATACTTGGTCGCGGCCGCAAGGCCGATGCCGCTGGCGGCGCCGGTGATGACGGCAACGTGTCCGGTCGAAAAAAGACTCTCGGTCATGACTGTCCTTCTGTGATTTCAAGCATGCGTCGCCGACACGCCGAGATAGCGGTCCAGCATCGTCGGATCGGCGCGCAGGGCCTCGCTCGATCCTGCATGGACGATGGCACCGCGGTCCAGCACCACGGCGCGAGAGGCCAGCGCCAGCACCTTCTTCGGATTCTGCTCGACGATGATCGCGGACGTGCCTTCGCCGTGCAGGATCGCCTTGATCGCGGCGAGCAGCTCCTCGACCAGGATCGGCGCGAGCCCTTCCAGGGGCTCGTCGAGCAGCAGCAGCTTCGGGTTGAGCGTCAGCGCGCGGCCGATCGCCAGCATCTGCTGTTCGCCGCCGGACAGCTGGTTGCCGAAATTCCTGCGCCGCTCCTTCAGCCGCGGAAACAACGTGTAGACCTTCTCGACCGACCATGGGCCCGGCTGCGCCACGGCCAGCATGTTTTCCTCCACCGTCAGCGAGGGAAAGATGTTGCGTTCCTGCGGCACCCAGCCGATGCCGGCGCGGGCGCGCTGGTCGGCCCGCACGCGGCTGATATCGTCGCCACCGAATATGATGCGTCCGGCAAAGCGGCGGGTGACGCCGACGATGGAATTGATCAGCGTCGTCTTGCCGGTGCCGTTGCGTCCCAGCAACGCCAGCCCCTCGCCCTGGCCGAGCCGCAGCGACAGCGAACGCAGCACCACCGCCTCGCCATATCCCGCACGTAAGTCCTCGATGGCCAGCAAATCAGGCATCGGCCGCCTCGCCCAGATAGACGGCCTTCACCCGCGGGTCCTTCGCCACCTCGTCCGGCGTGCCTTCGACGAACAACCCGCCATTGACCAGCACCGAAATCCGGTCGGCGAACGAGAACACCAGGTCCATGTCGTGCTCGATCAGCAGCACCGACACGTCGCGCGGCAGGCCCGCGACCGCCGCCAGGATATCGTGGCGCTCCGCCTCCGGCACGCCAGCGGCGGGCTCGTCGAGCAGCAGCACGCGCGGCTTTGCGGCGATGGCAAGCGCGATCTCGAGCAGGCGCTGCTTGCCGTAAGGCAGCGTCGCGGTGCGCACGTTCATCGCATCGGTCAGGCGGAACCGCTCCAGCAGGGCTTCGATCTCCTCCACGGTCTCGGCGTCGTCACGCAGCGCTGCCCAGAAACGCAGGCCCTGGCCACGCCGTTCCGAGACGGCGAGCGAAATCGCCTCCAGCGGCGTCAGATCGGCGAAGAGCTGGTTGATCTGAAACGTCCGCGACAAACCCTTGCGTACCCGCTTGTAAACCGGGAGTGCTGCGATCTCCTCGCCATCGAGGCGGATGCGCCCGGCATCGGGCCGCAGCACTCCGGTCAGCAAATTGACGACGGTGGTCTTGCCGGCCCCGTTCGGACCGATCAGCGCGTGGCGCGCACCGCGCGCAACCGTCAGCGACAGGTCGCGGGTGGCGGTGACGCCGCCGAACCGCTTGACCAGCCCGTCGGTCTCGAGCGCCGCAATCATGGCCGCGCATCTCCCGCCGGCTTCTTGCCGCCCGCCTTCGCGACCGACTTGGCGGCCGACTTGGCGACCGACTTGGCGCGCGCGTCGCGCACATCGCGAATGCGATCCGGCAACCACACCACCCAGCGGTGCACGCGTTCGCGGCCGACCAGCACCAAGACCACCAGAATGAGCCCGATCCAGAACTGCCAGTACTGCGGCGTCCAGCTCGACAGCACATCCTGCAGCAGCTTGAACACCACCGCGCCGATCAGCCCGCCGTACAGATAGCCCGTTCCGCCGATCACCAGCACCAGCAGCAGGTCCGCCGAGCGATCGAACGAAAAGACGTCGAGCGAGGCAAGCGCCGTCGACTGGGTCGAAAGCGCGCCCGCAAGCCCGGCATAGAAGGCGGCGATGGTGTAGATCGCGGTCAGCCGGCGGTTGACCGGAATGCCGATCGCCGCCGCCCGCAGCGGATTGTTGCGGATCGCCCGCAGCGACAGGCCGAACGGCGAATGGACGATGCGCCGCGCGATCACGAACATCACGAACAGCACGACCAGGCAGTAGATGAAGGCGGTCTTGCCGAACAGATCGAACTCGAACTGGCCGAGCACCGGCTCCATGACGATGCCCTGCAGGCCATCGAAGCCGCCGGTGATGTCGGAGAAACGGTTGGCAAGCTCGCGCAGCAGCAGCGCGATGCCGAGCGTCACCATCAATCGCGTCAGGTCGGCCCCGCGCAACACCAGGAACGAGGTGATGAATCCGAGCGCCATCGCCGCAAGTCCGGACGCGACCAGCGCCAGCACCGGCTCGGTGATGATGCCGTGCAGCGCGAGCAGCCCCGCACTGTAGGCGCCGACGCCGAAGAACGCCGCATGGCCGAGCGAGATGATGCCCGCATAGCCGAGGATCAGATCGAGCGAGAGCACGAACAGTGCGAGCCAGGCGATCTCGGTCAGCAGCAGATAGCGGTTCGGAAACAGCAGGATCGCCATCAGCGCGATGGTCCAGAACAACAGCTCGTTGAGCCGCCAGCGCGACAGCTCGGCGATGCTTCGGACGATGCCGGTCTGTTCCCGTAACGGCATGTCAGCGCGCCGCCGGTTTGCCGAACAGACCGTTCGGACGCAGGATCAGGATCACGATCATCACCGTGTAGATGACGAAGGCGCCGAGCTTCGGCACGTAATACTTGCCCGCGACGTCGGCGATCCCAAGCAGCAGCGACGCCAGGAACGGGCCGGTGATGCTGGAGGAGCCGCCGACCGTGACGACGATCAGGAAGTAGATCATGAACTTGAGCGGGAAATATGGGTCGAGGCCGAGGATCTCAGCCCCCAGCGCGCCGCCGAGCCCCGCAAGTCCCGACCCGAAGGCGAAGGTCAGCGCGAACACCCCCGGCACATTGATGCCGAGTCCCGCCGCCACGCGCGGATCATCCACCGCCGCACGCAGGCGGCTGCCGAAACGGGTATGCGTCAGCGTCCACTGCAGACCGAGCGCAAGCAGGCCGCAGATGACGATGATCAGCAACCGGTAACGGCCAACCCCGATGCCGAACACGTCGATCCGCCCTTGCAGCGCCTGCGGCAGGTTGATGAACACCTGCGACGATCCCATCACATAATCAATGCCCGCCACCGACATGAACACGAGGCCGATGGTGAACAGCACCTGATCGAGATGGCTGCGGCCATAGAGATGGCGGTACAACAGCCGCTCCAGCACGAAGCCGATCGCGGCGCTGACGAGGAAGGCGATCGGCAGGCCGGCGACGAACGGCACGCCGTGCCGGTTGACGAGAACCGCACACACGTAACCGCCCGCCATCGCGAACGCGCCATGCGCGAGGTTGACGAAATTCATCAGCCCCAGCGTTACGGCGAGCCCGCAGGCCAGCACGAACAGCAGCATGCCGTAGGCGATGCCGTCGAACAGAATGGTCAGCAGCGTCATCAAGCGAGATCGTCCAGCATGGCCTACATAATGCCGTCATTCCGCGGCGCGAGCAAAGCTCGCGAGCCCGGAATCCATAACCACCACAGGGAATATGGATTCCGGGTCTGCGCCAAGAGGCGCATCCCGGAATGACGGAGAATGGAGGGAATCCAAGTATAACAACCCCACAGGCCCGCAAGCCTCACTTCTTGGTCTTGCCGGAATCCTTGACCGCCTCGAAGGTAGCGAATTCGACGTTCCACAACTCGCCGTTCACCTTCTTCACCTCGCGGATATAGATATTCTGGACGATGTCGCGCGTCTCCGGATCGATCGAGATCGGCCCGCGCGGGCTTTCCCAGGCCATGCCCTTCATCGCCGCGATCAGCGAGTCGCCGTCCGCCTTGCCGCCGGTCTTCTTCAAGGCCTCGTAGACGAGGTGGATGCCGTCGTAGCCGCCGACCGCCATGAAGCCCGGCCGCTGGCCGAACGCCTTCTGGTAGGCGGCGACGAAATCCTTGTTCTTCTGCGAGGGGTGCGCCGCAGAATAAAGATGTGCGGTGACGGCGCCGATCGCCGCATCGCCCATGCCGTTGAGCAGGTCGTCGTCCATCACGTCGCCCGGCCCGATCACCTTGATCCCGGTGAGCCCGCGCTCGGTGTACTGCTTCATGAAGTTGCCGCCCTGCCCCGCCGGCACGAACACGAACATCGCGTCCGGCTTGGCGTCCTTCATCCGCTGCAGGAACGGCGCGAAGTCCGGATTGACCAGCGGCACCTTCACCTCCTCGACCACCTCGCCGCCACCGGCGGTGAAGCGCGCCTTGAAGAAGTTCAATGCGTCGGTGCCGGGCGCATAATCGGAGACCAGCGCCGCCACCTTCTTGATGCCGTTCTTGGCCGCCCAGTCGCCGATGATCTCCGACGACTGCGCGAGCGTGAAGCTCGTGCGCACGATATAGGGCGAACGCTCGGTGATGATCGAGGTGCCGGCCGCCATGATGATCTGCGGCACCTTGGCCTGGGTCGCCAGCGGCGCCACGGCCAGCGCGGCCGGCGTCACCCCGAACCCGGCGACGATGTTGACCTTGTCGTTGACGATCAGCTCCTGCGCGAGCCGCTTGGAGTTGTCCGGCACCGCACCGTCATCCTTGACGATGACCTCGATGGTCTTGCCGGCGACGGTCGCGCCATGCTGCTGCATGTAGAGCTTGATGGCGTTGTCGATCTGCTTGCCGGTCGAGGCCTGGCCGCCGGTCAACGGCACGATCAGCCCGATCTTGACGGTGCCCTGCGCTAGCGCCGGCACGATCATCACGGACGCACACGCGGCAACGATTGCCGTCCGCGCGACGGATATCAGAGTGATTGGCATCAAACCCCTCCCCGAAATGTCTGCAAAAATTCTGGATCGACCGGCCGACGTTCCGCGGCCTTTGCCCCGATCGTAACCGAAACGAACAGCAACGACCAAGCGAATGGTGATGCCTTGCAGCTTGACGATGCAGCGCACGCGCCGATTCCGCACCCTGTCGCGCGACGACACGACGCGCGACAACCGGGCACCAAAACGGCTCGTTCCTGCCCTGACATCGCCCCAAACCCCAGCGAATCAGAATGGAGTTGCGTAAAGTAACCGGGTCCGACGCGGCAATCCGGCGTTCCTTCCGAACGTCGCGGCTGCTGCGGGGATGGGACCGGGGGGAGCGGATCTTGCGGGAAACGCTGACACGGGTGCTGCGTTCTTATCGGCTTGCTTATGGGCCCGCGCGAGGCGATGCGATCGCCGCGCAGTCTTTCATTCATGCGCGGGATCCGCATCCGCAGGTCCTTCATCCACAGCGCACGGTCGCCGGCGAGCGGCCCGTCAGCGCGCTGCGGACCGACTGCGACTTCGATCCCGACCTCTGGGATCGCGGCGCTTGCGACGGGCTCGCCACGGCGGGCATCGCGCGGGTCGTGCTGAACCGCCTGCCCGCGTCAACGGCATCGCTGTCGCCGCTGGCGGGCGCCGACGCCCCGGCCTGGCGCGCGGTGATCGCAGCGCCGCCTCATCTCGACGCTCCCATGCTTGCCAGGCTGCACGCGAGCGGCGTGCGCGGCCTTCGCTTCGCCATCGATCACCTGGACAGCGGCGGCCTCGATCCGGTGCTGAAACTCGCCGACCGCATCGTTCCTTACGGCTGGCACATCGAACTCAACGTCGCCGCCGCCGGCGCCTATCGCGCGCTGGCGAAAGTCGAATGGAGCCTGATGCAATTCCCTCTCGCCGTCTGCGTCTCCGGCCTGTCCTGTGCGCGGCATGGCCGGGCGGCGGACGCGGCGGACATCGCACTCCTTCTCGACCTCATGCAGCTCGGCCGCTACTGGCTGAAGCTTGCGAGCGACGACCTCGCCCCCGCCCAGCTCCAGCTTTGGGACGAACCCTCACCACTTGCGAGGGCTCTTGCCGGTACGCGCAGAGACCGGCTGGTTTGGGGCAGCGGTCCCCGGGCCGCCGAACACGGCGCCGACGGTCTGTCGGCAGGCCTTGCGGTGTTGGAGCGCTGCATGCCGCACCCGGCCGACCGCGACGCGATCCTCGTGGCCAATCCAGCCACGCTGTATGATTTCTGATCCGACCTCCGTTTTCCCGCCAAACCGTTTGTCGCCGTCCGGCGCTCTCGCAACCGTGTGGAACCGGACACCGCGTTCCGGGATTGGTGCAGACCAGCCACAAGAACGAGGTCCGAGAAGAATGTCGCGCGGCAAACCGTCCCTCATGATCCCCCACAACGCCTATGTGTTCGTCGGCGACGGCCGCAAGGCGCTGATCCTGCGCAATGAAGGCGACACCAAGTTTCCGAACCTGAAAACCGAACAGGTATTCGAGAACGACAATCCGCCGACGCGCGAGCAAGGGACCGACAAACCCGGCCGCGGCTTCGCCAGCGTCGGCGCGCGACGCAGCGCCATGGAAGAAGCCGACACGCATGCGATCGAGGAGCAGCGCTTCGCCAAGGGGCTCGCCGCCGAGCTCGAAACGCTGGTTCGGGAGAAGAATGTCGCTGCGCTGGTGATCGCCGCACCGCCACGAACCCTCGCCGAATTGCGCAAGTCGCTGCACGAGGAGGTCAAAAAGCGCGTCATCGCCGAAGTGGACAAGGACCTTGCCAACCAGCCGGTATACGAAATCGAAAAGGTGCTGACGGCCTGAGGCGGGCCGAAAATTTTCCTCTCCAACCGGCGCGGCGGCATGATGTCCATGCCGCCGTTTCCGCCGAACGTTCTGTCAGACGCGACGGCCCACCGGGCGGACCACCGGATCGCGAACACCGGTGCGACCGCTCGCAGCATGGATCATGTGCATGGGACGCGCGCGGCTTCCTCTTGCGCCGGTCCGCCGGACGCGGTTGAATCCATCCGCCTCCCGCACCGGCCAAATCAACAGCAACGATTGTGGGACAGGCCAGGAAACGCCAAAGGACCCGCCATGAACGCGCCCGTCAAAGTCGACGCCTATCCGCTGCCTGCAGGCGATCTCAAGAAGCATGGCATCGCCGCACGGCAGATCGATCATCTCGATGCGCTGATCAGGCAGCATATCGCCGAGGGCCGCTATCCGGGCGCGCAGATCGCCCTCGCCCGGCACGGCGAGCTGCTGCTGTTCCGCAGTTACGGCAAGACGGCACAGGATGCAGCCGCCGCGGCGGCCGACGACCGCACCCTGTTCCAGATGTTCTCGCAGACCAAGGTGTTCACGTCGGCCACGGTGTGGACGCTGATCGAGGAAGGCAAGCTGTCCTTCATGGACAAGATCGCCGACCATCTCCCCGACTTCGCCGCCCGCGGCAAGCAGGACATCACCTTGCATCAGGTGATGAGCCATACCGGCGGCTTTCCATCCGCCAACGTCTCCGAAGCGACCTGGACCGATCATGAGCTGATGCGCGAGGAGGTTTGCGACTTCTCGCTCGACTGGACGCCCGGCACGCGCATGCAATACCACCCGCGGTCGGCGCACCTCGTGCAGGCGATGGTGATCGAGGCCGTGACCGGCAAGGACTATCGCGACGCGATCCGCGAGCGTATCACCGAGCCGCTCGGCATCGCCGACGACGTCTACATCGGCGTCCCGGAAGCCCAGGACAACCGCTGCGTGATGATCTCCGGTGACGGCGAGCTGCGCGACAACCGCCGCGCCCATCGCGTTGCCGGCCTGCCGAGCGGCGGCGGCTACGGCACCGCGCGCGGCATCACCGCGCTCTACCAGATGCTGCTGAACGGCGGCACGCTGCACGGTCGTCGCATCGTCTCGCCGCGACTGATCGCCTATGTGTCGAAGAACCATACCGGCGAGATGCCGGACGCGGCGATGGGCGGCACGCCGATGCATCGCGGCCTTGGTCCGCACGTCCGCGGCGAGAGCGACCGCATCCGCGGCCTCGGCACGATCGGTGCGCCCAGCGTATTCGGCCATGGCGGCGCGGGCTCGTCCTACTCATGGGCCGACCCGACCAGCGGCGTCTCGTTCAGCTACATGACCAACCATTTCGCCGCCGAACCCTGGCACACGCTGCGGCTCGACCGCATCGCCAACATCGTCCACGCGGCGATCGATTGATATCTACGCCGGTCCGGCGTCAGGGCGCGCCGGACCGAAATACTTTTTGAAAGGCTCTCGGAGAAACTGCCATGAACAAACCAGAAGTCATCGCCAGCGCAGCCGGTCCGCGCGATGCGGCGTGGGGACCGTCAGCCAAAGGCGATGGCCCGCTGTGGCAGATCAAAGTGCTCGACCTCACCCATGCGCGCGCCGGTCCGACCTGCGTGCGCCAGCTCACCGACTGGGGCGCACGCGCGATCAAGATCGAGCAGCCGACCGGTGGCGACGATGTCGCGACCGGCGACCGGCACGGCTTCGACTTTCAGAACCTGCACCGCAACAAGCGCAGCCTGACGCTGAACCTGAAGGACAAGGACGGGCTCGCGATCTTCAAGGAGCTGGCGAAGGAAGCCGACGTGATCGTCGAGAACTTCCGCCCGGCGGTGAAGGATCGCCTCGGCATCGACTACGAGACCATCCGCAAGCTCAACCCGCGCATCGTCTATGCGAGCCTCTCCGGCTTCGGCGACACCGGCCCCTATCGTGACCGCCCCGGCGTCGACCAGATCGCCCAGGGCATGGGCGGGCTGATGTCGATCACCGGCCTGCCGGGACAGGGCCCGGTGCGCGTCGGCATTCCGATCTGCGATCTCACCGCCGGCATCTTCCTCGCGCAGGCGGTGCTGATGGCGCTGTATGAGCGCGAGCGCTCCGGCGAAGGCCAGTGGGTCAAGACCTCGCTGCTGACGGCGATCATCCAGATGCTCGACTTCCAGGCGACGCGCTGGCTGATCGGCAACGAGGTGCCGCCGCAGGCCGGCAACGATCATCCGACCGGCATCCCGACCGGCGTGTTCAAGACAAAGGATGGCCACATCAACATCGCCGCTTCCGGCAACAAGCTGTTCGTGCGGCTCGCCGACGCGCTCGGCCGGCCCGAATGGAAGACCGACCCGGTGTGGTCGAAAGCCGAAGGACGCCGCAAGAACAAGGAGAAAATGAACGCGTTGATCGATGAGGTGACGGTGACGCGCACATCGGAGGAGTGGGTTAACCTGCTCAACGAGGCGGGCGTGCCGTGCGGGCCGATCTATTCGATCGACCAGATGTTCGCCGATCCGCAGGTGAAGCAGCTCGGCCAGGTGAAGCCGGTGAAGCATCACGCGCTGAACGAGATCAACGTGGTCGGCCAGGCCGCAACCATGTCGCGCACGCCCTCATCGATCCGCCTCGCGGCGCCGGACGCCGGCGAGCACACGCAGGCCGTGCTCGAGGTGCTGGGCTTCGACAAGAACAGGATCGCGGAATTGAAGACACGCGACGTGGTTTAGCGCTTGCTGAGCCACACGCCTTAACTGATCCCGGTGTTTGACCGATCCAGGTGTTGTATCGGCATGCTTGCTGTTGTCCCCGCGCAGGCGGGGACGACGCTGAAAATGGGACCAATCTTCAACCTGGACCGACACGCTCAAAACGTTCAACATCGCGGCCGTTGCCGTCGTCTTCGCCCAACCGTCGTCTTGTAGGACAGCCGCCATATCCATGCCCGAGAAACTGACCGGCTATCGCATCCTGATTCTGGAAACGCGCGAGGAGGCGCAGTTCTCGCGGCTGCTGAAGGATCAAGGCGCCGACGTGATGCAGTGCCCGATGTTCACCATCAAGGACGCGCCGGATCCCGCGCCGGTCGAGGCCTGGATCAAGCGCTTCATCGACCAGCCCTGCGACGATCTCGTGCTGACGACCGGCGAAGGCCTGCGGCGGATCATGACGGTGGTGCGCAAGCGCGACCTCGAACAACCGTTCATTGCCGCCCTGGCCCGCACGCGGACACTTGCGCGCGGGCCGAAGCCCGGCCGGGCGTTGCGCGAACTCGGTCTGGAAGCGCAGGTGACGACGGAGAAGCCGACCTCGGAGGGCATCGTCGAGACGCTCGCCAAGCTCGATCTTGCAGGCCATCGGCTGGCGCTGCAGCTCTATCCGGAACGCGATCACTCCGCGCTGATCAAGGCCATCACGGCGCGCGGCGCGACCGTCGATCCCGTGCTGCCCTACATCTATGACAGCCAGGCTGCAGAGGCGCACATCGTCAACGCCATCGAGGAGATGGCGGCGGGTCGCGTCGATGCGATCGCACTGACGAGTTCCGGCCAGGTGCGGCGGCTGGTGGATGCCGCCAAGGCGAACCGCCTGGAAGCGCGGTTGCGCGAGGCGATGGCAAACACCCCCGTCGCCTCGATCGGTCCCGTCGTCTCGGAGGAACTGACGGCGTTCGGCTTCAAGACCGACATCGCGCCGGACAATGAGGCCTTCTTCATGCGTCCGCTGATCGCGGCGATGGCGTCGAGCCTCGCGCAGTCGGCGCCGCGTAACCGCTCCGTCGGCAAGTAACGCGGACGCCAAGTCGCCCCGCTTCTGCCGGGCTGGAATCGGCAGCGCCGCCGCACGCCGCAATGGACCGTCCCGCGGCACAATCATCCATGCATAGGCCGTCTGCCGCTTCCGCGGGGTGCAACCGGTGCTACCGCCTTCACCTGCACGCGGCCGCACGCTATCAACCGGAAACGTTTCCGTCCCGCGAAGTGCCGCCTGCCCATGACCGTTGCCGATCTCCAAGACAAATCCCTCGCCTCGCTGCAGATCAAGGATCATCCGACCGTCGCCGAATGGGATGCGAAGGCGGAGCGGATCGAGACGCCGCTGCGCAAGGGCCGGATCGTCTGGCGCAAATGGGGCTCCGGCACGCCGCTGTTCTTCTTCCATGGCGGTTCGGGCTCCTGGACCCATTGGATCCGGACGATTCCGGAATTGTCGAAGCATTACGCCGTCTATGCGGTGGACCTGCCGGGCATGGGCGATTCCGATCCGTTTCTCGGCGCCGACCTCGACCTGCTCCCGGGCGAAACCGCCGACATCCGCGACCCGCTCGATCCTGCCTGGCAGCCGCCGCCGATCCAGATGCCAGCGCTGGCGCGCATCCTCGCCGGCGCGATCGAAACGATCGTGCCGAGCGAACAGATCAACCTGGTGGGCTTCTCGTTCGGCGGCATGACGGCTGCGAACGTCGCCGCCCGCATCCCGCACAAGATCCGCCGCCTGGTGCTGACGGGCGCAGCCGGTCTGGTGCCGCGCACGCCGACGATGCGACCGCTCGCCACCTGGCGCTTCGCCAAGACCGAGGCCGAGCTCGAACAGGTGCAGCGGCAGAACGTCGGCATCCTGATGTTGCACAACGAAGCTTCGATCGACGACCTCGCGGTCAACATCCAGATGCGCAATGGCATGCGTACGCTGTCGCGCAAACCGCCGCGCCACCTCACCACCATCCCGGCGCTGGAGCAGGCCAAGCCGAGCCTGGCGGCGATCTGGGGCCGCCACGATTCGGTATCCGCTTGGAAGATCGACGAAATCCGCGCCATGTTTCTGAAGATCGACCCGGCCTGCCAATTCCACGTCGTCGAGGATGGCGGACATTGGGTCGCGTATGAAAGCGCTGCCGAGTTCAATAAGGTGCTGCTTGAGATGCTGCGCCGCTGACGGCGCGCATCGTCTTCACGCCAGAGTTCGCCTATCGTGTTCATCGTCTCGCTGCGCCGGACCGGGAATGCCTCGCAGCGGCGGAAGCCCGCTTATGCGACCTGGACGCTGATCGCCCTGACGATCGCCGTCTACCTGCTGCAGGCCTCGCTCGGCGACAACGAGGCGTCCGAACTGATGCTGCGGTTCGGGGTGACGCCGGAGATCGTCAACGGCGGCGAGCGCCCTTATGGCGGCTTTCCGGTCTGGCTGACACCGCTGACCGCGCTGTTCCTGCACGGAAGCTGGGATCACCTCACCGGGAACATGCTCTACCTCTGGATGTTCGGCGACGACGTCGAGGACGCGCTCGGGCCGCTGCGGTTCGTGCTGCTCTATCTCCTCAGCGGCATCTGCGGCGCGATCGGCTACGTCGTTCTCGACGGTGGGGCAACGCTGCCGCTGCTGGGCGCCTCCGGCTGCGTCGCTGGCGTCGTCGCCGCCTACCTGATGCTGAAGCCCTGCGAGGGCGTGCATCTGGCCCTGCCCCGATTCGATGTCCATCTCTCCACGTCCTGGGCCGTGGGCAGTTGGGGACTGCTGCAGCTCTTCCAGGTTCTCTGGCATCGCGAGGATGAAGCCTTCGCCATGCTGGCCCACGGCGGCGGACTGCTCGGCGGCGCGGCCGCCTTCATCCTCTTGAGCCCACGCGGCCTGAAACTGTTCCAGTGCCTCTCCGCGCGCAACGACCGGCCGCCGGACACCGCGGCCTGACGCGGCCTTCCCGTTCGAGCGGACGCCAGTCCGCCGCAAGGTCCGCTTGCGATCTTTTCCGCAAGATCAGCCGGTTTTCTTGATATTATGCTGCGATAGTGAAGTGGGCGGGCCACAGTCTGGCGCCATTCTGGCAGGAACGATCCACAGACGGGTTTCCGCAAAGTGACCGTCATGATATTGCAACGCACCCCGTTCGGGTGAGTTTTGGCGCAGCATCACCGCGCCCGCAATCGATCGCACAAGCGATTACTTCGGCAGGCATTTTGCAATGGCTAGCACTACACGCATCGTCAGCATCGCTGTCATCCTCGCTGCGCTCGCCGCGGGCGGATATTACACCTTCGGCGGCAAGGGCGGACAGTCGCCGCAACAGCACGGCGGCATGCCGCCGCCGGATGTCGGCGTGATCGACGTCAAGAGCGCCGATGTACCGCTCACGCTCGCCTATGCCGGCCGCGTCGCGGGTTTCCGCACCGTCGAGATCCGCTCGATGGTGTCCGGCACCATCATGAAGCGTGAATACATCGAGGGCGCGCGCGTGCGCCAGGGCGACGTGCTGTTCCGGATCGACGAGCGTCCCTACAAGGCCGCCTTCGATCGCGCCAACGCGCAGCTCGCACAGGCGAAGGCCACCTCGCTGCAGGCGGAAGAAAACTTCAAGCGCATCGAGGAGCTCAACGCCAAGCAGGTGGCGACGCCGAAGCAGCTCGAGGACGCTCGCGCCGCGCGCGACCAGGCGCGCGCAGCGATCAAGTCGGCCGAGGCCGATATCGAGACCGCCCGTCTCAATCTCGAGTTTACCGTGGTCAAGGCGCCGGTCTCCGGCCCGACCAGCCTGCTGTCGCCGCCGGAAGGCTCGATCGCCCAGGCGCAGCAGACGGTGCTGACGACCATCACCCAGCTCGACCCGGCCTACGTCAACTTCTCCGTCACCGATGCCGAGTACCGCGAGTTCCGTGAACTCAGCGAAGGCCGCAACAAGCCGCTCGGCGACGACGACATCTCGGTCTCGGTCCAGTTCGGCGACGGCACCACCTACCCGCAGAACGGCAAGGTGATCATGTCGTCGCAGAACGTCGATCTGCGCACCGGCACGGTGCAGATCCGCACCGTGTTCCCGAACAGCGACGGCGTGATCCTGCCCGGCCAGTTCGTGCGCGTGACCCTCAAGGGCATCACCTTGCCGAAGGCCATCGTGATCCCGCAGCAGGCGGTCAGCCAGGGTCCGCAAGGGACCTTCGTGTTCGCCGTCAATGCGCAAGGCGCAGCCGAGGTGCGGCCGGTCAAACTCGACCGCGAGATCGGCACCGGCTGGGTGGTCCGCGAAGGATTGAAAGAAGGCGACAAGATCATCGTCGATGGCGTGATGCGCGTGCGTCCCGGCGCGCCGGTGAAGGCCTCCCCCTACCAGCCGAAGCAGAACGGGGCGGCCAAGGCGGCCGACGCGAAATCTGCTGACGCCAAACCCGCTGACACGAAGGCCGCCGGTGCCAAGCCTGAGGCCAAGACGGCCGATGCGAAGCCTGCGGATGCCAAATCTGCCGACGCGAAGCCCGCATCGGCCGACGCCAAACCGAACGAGGCGAAGAAATGATCTCGCGCTTCTTCATCGATCGTCCGGTCTTCGCGTCGGTCATCTCGATCATCATCGTCATCGCCGGTCTCGTGGCGATGCGCGTGCTGCCGATCGAGCAGTATCCGGAAATCGTGCCGCCGGAAGTGACGGTCAGCGCCACCTACCCCGGCGCCTCCGCCGAAAGCATCGCCTCGACCGTCGCGGCTCCCTTGGAGCAGAACATCAACGGCGTCGAGAAGATGCTGTACATGAAGTCGACCTCGACCGGCTCGGGCACGCTGACGATCACCGTGACGTTCGCGATCGGCACCGATCCGGACCAGGCGACCATCAACGTCAACAACCGCGTGCAGCGGGCGATGCCGCTGTTGCCGCAGGAGGTGCAGCGGCTCGGCGTGCAGGTGCAGAAGCGCTCGTCGTCGATCCTGGAAGTGATTGCGATGTCGTCGCCGGGCGGCCGTTACGACACGATCTTCGTGTCGAACTACGCGCTGATCAACGTCATCGACGAACTGCGCCGCACGCCGGGCGTCGGCGACGCCGTGCTGTTCGGCGCGGCCGACTACTCGATGCGCGTCTGGCTCCGTCCCGACAAGCTCGCCCAGTACAACCTGACCCCGAGCGACATCGCCACCGCGATCCGCGAGCAGAACAACCAGTTCTCGGCCGGCCGGTTCGGCGAGGAGCCGCAGAAGGACAAGACCGCGTTCACCTATTCGGTCTCGACCCAAAGCCGCTACTCCGACCCGAAGGAGTTCGAGAACATCATTCTGCGCAGCGACGAATTCGGCGGTGCGCTGCGCATCAAGGACGTCGCCCGGGTCGAGCTCGGCGCCCGCGACTATTCGCTGGACGCGACCTACAACGGCCGGCCGGCGGTGCCGATCGGCATCTTCCTGCAGCCCGGCGCCAACGCCATCCAGGTCACCAAGAACGTCAACGCGACCATGGAGCGGCTGGCCCAGCGCTTCCCCGAGGACCTGCGCTACGACATCCCGTTCAACACCACGCGCTTCGTCGAGGTGTCGATCGAGGAAGTGGTCATGACCTTCATCGAGGCGATCATCCTGGTCGTGCTGGTGATCTTCCTGTTCCTGCAGAACGTGCGCGCGACAATCATCCCGATCCTGGCGCTGCCGGTGTCGATCCTCGGCACGTTCGCCGGCATGTATGCGCTCGGCTTCTCGATCAACCTGCTGACGCTGTTCGGCCTGGTGCTGGCGATCGGTATCGTCGTCGACGACGCCATCGTCGTGTTGGAGAACATCGAGCGCATCATGCGCACCGAGAAGCTCCCTGCCCGTCAGGCCGCGATCAAGGCGATGGAGCAGGTGTCCGGCCCGATCGTCGCGATCGTGCTGACGCTTTGCGCGGTGTTCATTCCGGTGTCGTTCCTCGGCGGCCTCGCCGGCCAGCTCTACCGCCAGTTCGCGGTGACGATCTCGGTGTCGGTGGTGATCTCCGGCATCGTCGCGCTGACGCTGACGCCGGCGCTCGGCGCGATCTTCCTGCAGTCCGACCACAAGGAGCCGATCGCTCCGTTCCGCGTGTTCAACCGCGGCTTCGACTGGATCACCGCGCGCTTCACCGAGATCGTCGGTTACTTCCTGCGGCACACCGTGCAGTCGCTGGCGATCGTCGCGGTCATGCTCGGGCTGACCACGTTCATGTTCCTGCGCGTGCCGGGCGGCCTGCTGCCGGACGAGGACCAGGGCTACAACCTGCTGGTGACGATGCTGCCGCCGGCCGCCTCGCTCGAGCGCGCCAAGAACGTGCAGGACACGATCATCCAGGGCGTGCAGAAGAACCCCGCGGTGCAGAACATCTTCTCGATGGCGGGCTTCGACGTGCTGTCGTTCGCGCAGAAGACCAACGCCGGCGTCGCCTTCGTGACGCTGAAGGACTGGGCCGAGCGCAAGGACCCGGCGCAGGACGCACGGCGCACGGCTCCCGCATTCGGCGCGCTGAACATGACGTTCCGCGACGGCATGATGTTCGGCATCAACCCGCCGCCGATCCAGGGCATCAGCATGACTGGCGGCTTCGAGTTCTACCTGCAGGACCGGTCCGGCGGCACCCTCGATGGCCTCGCGCAGGCGGCCAACAAGGTGGTCGCAGCCGCAGCGCAGCGGCCCGAGCTGCGCGGCGTGCAGTCGCTGTTCTCGACCGCCGTGCCGCAGTACCGGACCACGGTGGACCGCGACAAGGCGAAGATGCTCGGCGTGCCGATGAACGCGATCTTCGACACGATGCAGAGCGCGTTCGGCAGCCTGTACGTCAACGACTTCACCCTGTACGGGCGCACCTTCCGCGTGAACCTGTCGTCGGAGGCCGACTTCCGCCGCTCGCCGGACGACATGCGCTACCTGTATGTGCGCTCCGAAACCGGCGCGCTGGTGCCGCTCGACGCGCTGGTCACCGCCACGCGCATCATCGGCCCGGACACGGTGGACCGCTTCAACATCTTCCCGGCCGCGAAGATCATGGGCAACCCGGCGCCCGGCTATTCGTCCGGACAGGCGCTGGAGGCGATCCAGGAGGTGGTGAAGAAGGAGCTGCCGCCGGAATACACCATCGGCTGGACCGGCTCGGCCTATCAGGAGATCTCCACCGCAGGCACCGGCTATCAGGGCTTCCTGTTCGGTCTCGTGATGGTGTTCCTGATCCTCGCCGCCCAGTACGAACGCTGGTCGCTGCCGCTCGCCGTGCTGACGGCCGTGCCGTTCGCCCTGTTCGGCGCGATCGGCGCGATCTATGTGCGCGGCATCGAGAACGACCTGTACTTCCAGATCGGCCTGATCACGCTGATCGGTCTCGCCGCCAAGAACGCGATTCTGATCGTCGAGTTCGCGGCCGAACGCCACCGCGAAGGTCTGTCGCTGTTCGATTCGGCGATCGAGGCGGCGCGGCTGCGCTTCCGCCCGATCATCATGACGTCGCTCTGCTTCATCCTCGGCGTGATGCCGCTGGCGATCTCGACCGGCGCGGGCTCGGCGGCGCGGCACTCGATCGGCACCGGCGTCATCGGCGGCATGATCGCGGCGACCGCGTTCGCGATCATCTTCGTGCCGCTGTTCTTCCGCCTGGTCACGCGCTCGGCGGAATCGATCGACGAGCGCAAGGCCAAGGGCGGCCATCACACCGCGGCGACACCGGCCGAATAACCGGCCCGCAGGTCTTCACAGCGAAAAAGCCCGGAGGTCTTGCCTCCGGGCTTTTTCGTTGCGCGCCTTTTGTTGCGGGCCTGACGGCTCGCGAGCCTTTGTGGACCCTGATGAAGCCAGAACCGAGAGCGCTGGTCCTTGCCGGACGCGCGTTCTTCACACGAACCGGTATCCATCCCGGATCGAGGCCGGGACAGGCTTTCGCTCGAAAACGCTTCAGCCGGTCTTCTTGGCCTTTGCCTTCCTGTAGTCCGGCGCGCGCTTCTCGCGCATCGAAGCGGCGGCTTCCTTCCGTTCCTCGCTGATCTGCTGCGGCCAGATGTAATGGACGTAATCCATCTCGCGCTGCAGATACTCCATGTGCATCGCCTTGTAGTGCCCGCGCTTGATCGCCTTGATGTAGAGCTGCGGGATGGTCTTCAGCATCTCCGCCCAGCGTTCGGCGGCGGCAAGCAGCTCCGCCTCCGGCACCACCTCGTTGACGACGCCGAGCTGATAGGCGCGCTGCGCGTCCATGAAGCGGCCCCCCTTGTAGGCCAGCATCATGAATTCGAGGCTGATCTTGAACGGCATCAGCGGCACGTAGTCGATCGGCGCGATCGAGATGCCAGCCCGCGCCTCAGGGAAGCCGAGCCGCGCGGTGTCGGCCATGATGGTGAAATCGCAGCCGCGGATCGCGAACGCATAGCCGCCGCCCATGCAGTTGCCCTGCACCGCCGCGATCAGCGGCTTGAAGACTTCGGTGCCGTTGCGCGGATAACCCTGGTGCATCAGGTGCGGAATTTCGTTTTTCACCTCGCCCGGATTGAGATCGAGGCCGACGCAGAAGTCCTTGCCCTCCGCACGCAGAATGCCGACGCGGGCGTCGTCATCCTTTTCAAACCTCGGCCAGACGTCGATCAGCGCCTGCGAGAGCTCATCGTTCAGCGCGTTTCGCCGATGCGGGCGATTCAGCGTGATGTAAGCGATCTCGTTCTTCACTTCATACTTGAGGACGGGCTCGGCCATGGTCGTCTCCTGCCAATTCGTTGCGGCGGATGACGGATCGCAGCACGCACGAAATCGACGAGCCGCCAGCAGCCGGTGTTGCGGCGGCACCCTAAGCGAACGGTCCTGCTTGAAAACTCTTACAGCCGTTCCGTCTGCCGTGTCGGGTACGGCACGACCGGCGGCACGTCGGGGATGGTTCGCGTTTCCTCGTCTTCCGGCGACCGGCCGCTGCTCCAGCGCGCGAGCAGATGCTCGGCGAACAGTTGCACGCGGAACGGCAGATGCCGGTCGGGGTAGACGAGACGCACGGCATAATCATCGCCGCCGGGATCGACGCAGGTGTATTTCGGCAGCAGCCGCACCAGCCGTCCCTGCGCCAGCTCATTGCCGATCATGTTTTCGCTGATGCGAATGACGCCCGTCCCCTTCAATGCGAGATCGCGCAGCAGCAGGTAGGAATTCGATTCCAGTATCGGCCGCAGCGGCTGCATGACCACCGTGCCGTCCTCCTGGCGGAAGTGCCAGGTCGAGGGCTCGTTGAGCGAGTGGTTGAGAATGTCGAGGCGGGCGAGATCGCGCGGCACCGCCGGCTCGAAATGCCGCGACAGGAAATCGGGCGAAGCACAGACCAGCCGGCCGTAGTTGCGGATCCTGCGGCCGACGAAATTGCCTTCCGGCATCGGCCCGGAATGGATCGCGATGTCGTAGCCTTCGGTGACGAGACTGGCAGGACGATCGCTGATGGTGATCTGGAAATGCACGTCCGGATAGCTGACGCGGAATTCGCGGATCGTCTCGTTGAGATAGGTGTGACCGGTGTAGATGTGCGAGGCGACGCGCACCACGCCGCGCGGCACGCCCTCCAGCGACGACAGTTCATCGATCAGCTGGTCGTGTCGGTTTAGGCTGTCGCGTGCCCAGGACAGACAGGCCTGTCCGGCATTGGTCAGCATCAGGTTGCGCGTCGTGCGCACCACGAGCTTGGAGTTCAGCGTCTGCTCCAGCGCGGTGATGCGGCGGCTGGCGAACGACGGCGAGATGCCTTCGGCGCGCGCTGCCGCTGCGATGCTGCCGAGCTCTGCAACCTTCACGAACAACCGAAGCAAATCCAGATCGAACATCGCCTTTCCCTCTGGGTTTCGATCAGACCCCGCTGAATCGTCCGGGCGCGGCCATCGCGTTGCCGTACCGGAAGCCCTCGCGCCCGCTGAAACCATAGCAGGCTTGATCCACGACGCCAGCGAGATTGAACGTCGGCGTGCTCCGGCATGGATAGGTTGCAACAAACGCGCGGGCGAAAACGAAAAAGGGCCGGCACAACGGCCGGCCCTCGCACGTTTCGTTCCAATTATTGGAATTACGACGCTTCGGAATCGAGCGCCACGACCTCACGCTTCTTGCGCAGCGACGGCAGCAGCGGACCGAGCAACAGCAGCGCCGCGATCACGAGGCAGACGCCGGAGATCGGTCGCGACACGAAGGTCACGAGATCGCCCTGCGACAGGATCAACGCCTTGCGCAGGTTGTTCTCGAGCAGCGGACCGAGCACGAACGCCAGCACCAGCGGCGCCGGCTCGAAGCCGAACTTGCGCATGAAGTAGCCGAAGATGCCGAAGAAGATCATCACGTAGATGTCGAACACGTTGTTGCCCGAGGCGTAAACGCCGATGATCGTGAACAGGATGATCAGCGGGAACAGCACGTTGTAGGGCAGCTTCAACAGCTTCACCCACATGCCGATCAGCGGCAGGTTGAGCACCAGCAGCATGAAGTTGCCGATGTACATGCTGGCGATGATGCCCCAGAACAGGCCCGGGTTCTGCGCGATCATCAACGGTCCCGGCTGCAGACCGTGGATGATGAACGCGCCGAGCAGCAGCGCCATCACCACGTTCGGCGGAATGCCGAGCGTCATCAGCGGAATGAAGGCACCGCCCGCCGCCGCGTTGTTGGCCGCCTCAGGTCCGGCGACGCCCTCGATCGCGCCCTTGCCGAACTGCTCCGGATGGCGCGACAGACGCTTCTCGATCGCATAGGAGCCGAACGACGCCACCACCGCGCCGCCGCCCGGCAGCACGCCGAGGAAGAAGCCGAGCACGGTGCCGCGGCCGATCGGGCCGAAGCTGCGCTTCCAGTCTTCCTTGTTCGGCAGCAGGTTGCCGATATTGGCCGAGACGATGTCACGCTTCAGCGACTGCTCGGTGTTGAACAGCACTTCGGCGACGCCGAACAAGCCCATCACCAGCGGCACGATGCCGATGCCGTCGATCAGATGGATGCTGCCGAAGGTCAGCCGCGGCTGCGCGTTGATGCTGTCGAGGCCGACGAGCCCCAGCACGACGCCGAGACAGGCCATCAGCAACGCCTTCGCCATCGACCCCTGGGTGAGGAAGGTCAGCATGACCAGGCCGAGCACCATCAGACTGAAGTATTCGGCCGGGCCGAACGCGATCGCCACTTCCGCAAGCCGCGGCGCAACCAGCATCAGCAGAATGATCGCGAAGGTCCCGGCGATGAACGAACCCAGCGCCGAGATGCCGAGCGCGGGACCGGCGCGTCCCTTCTTGGCCATCTCGTGGCCGTCGATACAGGTGACGACCGAGGCCGCCTCGCCCGGGATGTTGACCAGGATCGAGGTGGTGGAGCCGCCATACATCGAACCGTAGTAGATGCCGGCCATCATGATGATGCCGGACTCCGGCGTGCCGGCGAGCGTAACCGGCAGCAGCAGCGACATCGCCGAGACCGGGCCGATGCCCGGCAGCACGCCGACCAGCGTGCCGATGAAGACGCCGATGAAGCAGTAGAGCAGATTGACCGGCTGAAGCGCGACGCCGAAGCCGTGTGCGACGAGTGCAATCGTATCCATGGTTGCCCCTTAGCCGATCTTGAGGAGGCCCGAGGGCAATTGGATGAGCAGCAGCTTGTCGAGCACGTACCAGCAGACCAGCGGCACCAGCGCCGCGATCGCGACCGCCTTGCCCCACGGCACCGGATCGATCACCCGCAACAGCACGATCAGCAGCAGCGTGGTCGAGATCAGGAAGCCGAGCGGCTCGAACAACACCGTAAACACGACCAGCGCCGCGATGACGATCAGCGGCTTGGTCCACAGCACGTTCTGCCACAGCGAGCGGAAGGTCGGGCCGCCCTCCTTGATCGCCGAGAGCAGGATGATGAGCGAGAACAGCACCATCAGCAGCCCGGCATAGAACATCACATAGCCGGAGCCGGGATCATGGATCGTGCCGAGCTGCAATGCATAGCCCGACCAGACGACGAAGGCACTCAATGCGAGGCCGAAGATGCCGGCCCACAGTTCGGTGTTGTCGATTTTCACGTTTCTTACCCCTTAAGCGCCGGTCCCCGTGCGCCTACCCTATTCATTCTATCCTGTGGCCGAGCACCGCGATGCGTCCCATCCCGATCACTCCAGCCGGTTCGCGGGCGCCCGGCCAGCACGGCCGGATCGGGACGCCCGTCCCGTCCTTGTGGCGATCAAGCCCTAGACGCGTTGGCAGTTCGGCTCCAGTTCCGGCAGTCAGACCTCAATTTGCTTTCTTCCCAAGTCCCAGGCTTTCCACCACCTTGCGCTCGCTGGCGGTCACGTCCTTGACGAACTGCACGTAGTCAGCCGTGTTCTTGTAATTGACGACCATATCGTACTTGGCGAGCGTCGCCTTGATCGCCGGGTCGTCGATCGCCGCCTTGAAGGCGTCGTGCAACTTGGCGACCACCTTCGGATCCATTCCCTTCGGACCGGCGATGCCGAACGGGGAATCAAACACGAACGGATAGCCGAGCTCCTTCAGCGTCGGCACGTTCGGATAGTTCGGCGAACGCTCGGCGGTCCACAGCATCAGCAGGCGCAGCTTGCCGGAATCCACCAGTGGCTTCCATCCAGTCGAGTCCGCCTGCAACATGGTGTGCCCACCGAGCACCGCGGCATTCGTCTCCGCGCCGCCCTTGAACGGAACCTGGGTGAGTTTGATGCCGGCCTGCGACGCGATCTGCTCCATGCCGATGTGCAGCGAACCGCCGGCGCCGGGCGAGGCATAGGTCACCTTGCCCGGATTGGCCTTGGCATAGGTGATCACGTCCTGCCAGGTCTTGAACGGCCCTTCCGCACTCGTAGTGACACCGAAGGTGTAGCCGGTGAGGTGAACGATATAGGTGAAATCCTTGTCCGCATCCCAGGTGGTCTGCTGCATCAAGGGCAGACGAAAGACCGTGATCGGAATTTGCGAGATCGTGTAGCCATCCGGCTTAGCGGAGGCGGCCATGGTGGCCGGTCCGACCGTGCCGTTGCCGCCTGCTCTGTTCTCGATCACGATCGGCTGGCCGAGATGCTTGCCTGCCACTTCGGCGATCGCGCGCAGGGTGATGTCGGTGGAGCCGCCTGCTGGCCACGGAACGATCAGCGTGATCGGCTTGGTGGGGAAGTCCTGCGCCCTGACTTCGGCAACGGAGAACGCTGCGGCGGCAATCGCCAGGCCGAGGCCCGCTATCGATGCCCTCATCCTGCCGCGGATCATTGTCATGTCATCTCCTCTCGCATTTCCCCTGTGCGAGTTCGCGACGTGTCGTCGGAACCGATTTGTTATGGTTGAGGTGGCTCACCGGCCATCAGTGCAGACGTCACTGCAAGCTTCCGTCCAGCAGGCCGAGTGCCCGAACCGTCTTTCAACCCGTTGAACGAGCCTGGCGGCGAGCGGTTTCATCTAATCCGGCTCTGCGACGGACTGTCAACCTGTTCCGCGATGCAAAACGAGACGGCGACGAAACGCCGCCTCGCTGTGGATCACGAGTGCGTTCCAATTATTGGACCGCGTGCATGTCTCCTCTGTGCGCGTCAATCTTTCTTGGCGAGGCCGAGTTTGGTCAGGTTCGCACGCTCGGAGACCATGTAGTCGGCGACGAACTTGGTATAGGTCGCCGCATCCATGTAGTTCGGCACCATCTCGTATTTGACGAAGGCCTCCTTCACCGCCGGCTCTTCCGACGCCTTCTTGAACGCATCCTGCAACCTGGCGACGATCTTCGGATCCATGCCTTTCGGACCGGCGAGTCCCCACGGCGATTCGAACACGAACGGAACGCCGAGTTCCTTCAGCGTCGGTACGTCAGGCACCTTCTGCACCCGCTCCGCCGACCAGACGTTGACGAACGTCAGCTTGCCTGCATCAGCGAGCTGTTTCGCATCGAGGCCGCTGACGCCGCACATCGTGTGGTTGCCCGCCACCGCGATGTTGACCTCGTTGGTGCTCTTGAACGGCACCTCGGTAAATTTGACGCCGAGATTGGCGGCGATCAGCTCCATGCCGATGTTGTTGGAGGTGCCGTGGCCGGGCGAGGCGTAGGTCAGCTTGCCCGGATTCGCCTTCGCATAGTCGACGACGTCCTTCCAGCTCTTGAGTTTGCTCTCGGCGCTGCAATAGGTCGCGAACACATAGCCGGCGATGTTGGCGATGTAGGTGAAATCCTTCAGCGGATCATAGGTCGCGCCTTGCATGATCGGCAGGCGGAAGACGCCGATCGGAATTTGCGCGATGGTGTAGCCGTCGGGCTTGGCCGTCGCCGCCATGGTGGCGCCGCCGACCGTACCGCCGCCACCCGCCTTGTTCTCGATCACGATCGGCTGGCCGAGATGTTTCGACGCGGCCTCGGCCAGCGTCCGCAGCGTGATGTCGGTCTGCCCGCCCGCAGCCCACGGCACGATCAGCGTCACCGGACGCGTCGGATAGTCCTGGGCCCAGGCGGCAGGCGCGAGCGCCGCGAAGGCCGTGATTGCCAGCGCAAGGCTTGCCGCCACGCGCATCGGGCCGGAGATCGTCGTCATTTCTTCCCTCGTTTTGTTCTCTTGCGGCCGCAAGGCGAAGGCCCCCGACCGGTTCTTGATGTGCCGTTCAGGCAGGCGGACGTCGTGTCGCCCCACACATTTGCAGCGCGCGAGACGGACCTCATGCCGCGGAAACGTTTCCAACAGTGCTCTTGAAACATGCGGAAGCGCAGCCGCATGCATCTAATCCGCCCTGCGGTCGCACTGTCAATCGCTGCTGGCTATCCAGAACCGCCGCGACGGAGCGAGACCGCATGCCCGCGGTCTCGCTACAACGCCCCCGCCTCGAGCCTAGTCCTTCTTGGCGAGGCCGAGCTTGGTGAGGCTTTCGCGCTCGGATTTCATGTAATCGGCAACGAACGCGGTGTAGGTGGCCGCATCCATGTAGTTGGCGATCATGTCGTACTTGTCGAGCGCATCCTGAACGAGTTTATCGTCCAGCGCCTTGCGGAACGCGTCCTGCAACTTGAGGACGACTTTCGGGTCCATGCCCTTCGGTCCCGCGAAGCCCCATGGCGAGTCGAACACGAACGGATAACCCAGCTCCTTCAATGTCGGCACGCCAGGCAGCTTCGCATTCGGCTTCGCCGTCCAGACGTTGACGAACTTCACCTTGCCTGCATCCGCGAGCGGCTTGGCATCGAGCCCGGTTGCACCACACATCGTATGGTTGCCGGCGACCGCGACATTCACCTCGTTGGTGCTCTTGAACGGTACCTCGGTAAACTTGACGCCGGAGTGTGCCGCCATCAGGTCCATGCCGATGTTCGGCGAGGTGCCATGACCGGGCGAGGCATAGGTGAGCTTGCCGGGATTGGCCTTCGCGAACGCGATCACGTCGTTCCAGCTGTTCAGCTTGCTTTCGGTGGAACAGTAGGTCGCGAATACGTAACCCGCGTAGTTGCCGATGTAGGTGAAGTCCTTCACCGGATCGTAGGTCGCTCCCTGCATGATCGGCAGGCGGAAGATGCTGATCGGGATCTGGGCGATGGTGTAACCGTCCGGCTTGGCGGAGGCTGCCATGGTCGCGCCGCCCACCGTGCCGCCGCCGCCCGCCTTGTTCTCAATCACGATCGGCTGGCCGAGATGCTTCGAAGCCGCCTCCGCCATCGTGCGAATGGTGATGTCGGTGGCGCCGCCCGCAGCCCACGGCACGATCAGCGTCACCGGACGTGTCGGAAAGCTCTGCGCGGATGCTGATGTCGTCGCGACGCCGAACGCTGCCAGCGCGAGGGCGAAGGCAACCGGGATCCGCCGATGCCCGCAGTCGTGCCTCTTGGACTCCGGCTCGCGTCCATACCGCGCATGTCCATCCTTCTCATGCACATGTTTCTCGCGCACATGCTTCTCATGCATGTGCGTTTCATGCCCATGACTCATGAGCGTTCTCCCTCTCCTCCTGTGCGAACCGTCCGGCGTCTCGTTGGGTGGAGCCGGTTCGATCCCGATCAAACGCCTCTGCGGCGCGGCGGCGATGCACGATACGACGCCGCGCCGCCCTCAGTCCTTCCGCTCCATGCCGATACGCTTTAGCAGCGCCGTCTCGAGCTTGATCTGCTCGGCCACCGCGGCGTTATAATCCGCCGTGTTCTTGTAGTTCGGCACCATGTCGAAGCGCGCCAGCGTCTCGACCACTTGCGGTTCTTCGAGCGCCTTCTTGAAGGCATCGTGGATCTTCTGCACCACCTTCGGGTCCATGCCCTTCGGCCCGGCAAGCCCCCAAGGGCTGTCGATCACGTACGGATAGCCGAGGTCCTGCAGCGTCGGAATGTCGGGCAGGAACGACACGCGCTTGGCGGTCCAGACATTGAGGAAGCGCGCCTTGCCGGCATCGACCAGCGGCTTGACGCTGGTGCCGCTCGCACCGACCATGACGTGACCGCCGGCGATCGCCGCATTCACCTCGGCTGCGCCCTTGAACGGAACGTGGGTGAACTTCACGCCGGACTTCTCCGCCAGCATCTCCATGCCGAGATGCAGCGACGAGCCGGAACCTGTCGAGCCATAGGTGACCTTGCCGGGATTCGCCTTGGCATAGGCGATCACGTCTTCCCATTTTTTGAACGGTGTGTCGGCGCCGGTGAAGGCTGCGAACACGTAGCCGGTGAGATGGATGATGTAGGTGAAGTCGTCCGCCCTCCAGGTCGTCTTCTGCATCAGCGGCAGGCGATAGACCGTGATCGGCATCTGCGCGAGGGTGTAACCGTCGGGCTTGGCGGTCGCAGCCATCGCCGCCGGCCCCACCGTGCCCGCACCGCCGGCCTTGTTTTCGATCACGATCGGCTGGCCGAGATGCTTCGCGGCAGCCTCCGCCATCGCCCGCATGGTCACGTCGGTCGGCCCGCCCGCGGGCCAGGGCACGATCAATGTGATCGGTTTGCTCGGATAGTCATCGGCGGACGCAGGCACAGCTCCTGCGATCAATCCTGCGGCGGCGAGCGCAGCCGTCAGCAAACGGAATCCTCCCGTCATGATATGTCGTTCCCTCCCTCGTCGGCGGCGCCTGGTTGTTGTTGTCGTGGCCCGCCTCTCTCGCGCGCCGGCATCAAACCAGACTTCGGCCCCGGGCGAGAAGCAGAATCTGCTGCGCACACGGCGCCGGATCACGACAAAGAGTCTTGCCGAACCCGTTCCGAATTCGCGCGCTGCGTGTACGAATTCGGCGCACGCTGCGCCGCGCCATGACATGATCAGCAAAACTGTTTGCACTGCACAGTGCGACATTTTGACAGTGCACGTTGCAGGCAATCAGGCGTGCGTGCCGTTGCGCAGCACCGCGCTGAGGCACTCCCGCGCGGCTTGACAGCTCGCCCATCATGCATCATATGAAGTTACATGAGACGAGACAGCAGACTTTCCGCCACGCTGCACGCGTTGCTGCACATGGCCGAGCGCGGCCAGCCGATGACCTCGGCCGAACTCGCACACTGCATGATGACCAATGCCGTCGTCGTCCGGCGTACCATGAGCGGCCTGCGCGAGGCCGGTCTCGTTCGGTCCGAGAAGGGGCATGGCGGCGGCTGGGAGATCGCCTGCGATCTCAGCAAGGTCACGCTGAAGGACATTTACGACGCACTCGGCGCCCCCACCCTGCTCGCCATCGGCGTGCACATCGAGCATCCGGAGTGCCTGGTCGAGCAGGCCGTCAACCGGTCGCTCAATGGCGCGTTCCGCGATGCCGAACAACTGCTGATTGCGAGGCTGGGCGATGTGACGCTCGCCAAGCTCGCCGACGAATTCCGCAGCGGCCTCGCCAAACACCGCAAGCAAAATCGAAAGAACGCCTCATGTTAGACGCCATCATCGTCGGCGGCAGCTATGCCGGCCTCTCCGCGGCCTTGCAGCTTGCCCGCGCCCGCCGCGAGATCCTGGTGATCGACGGCGGCCGCCGCCGCAACCGCTTCGCCGAGGCATCGCACGGCTTCCTCGGTCAGGACGGCCGCGCACCCGGCGCGATCGCCGACGACGCGCGCGCGCAGCTGGCGGCCTATCCGACCGTCCGCTGGATCGACGCGCAGGCTGAACGATCGCAGGCGATCGCCCAAGGCTTCGCCATCGAGACCCCCGGCGCGACCCACGACGCACGCCGGCTGATCCTCGCCACCGGCGTCGTCGATGCGCTGCCCGCGATCCCCGGCCTCGCCGAGCGCTGGGGCAGAAGCGTCTTCCACTGCCCGTACTGCCACGGCTACGAGCTCAACAAGGGCCGCATCGGCGTGCTCGGCATCTCGCCGATGTCGATGCATCACGCGCTGATGCTGCCCGACTGGGGCGAGACCACGTTCTTCGTCAACGATGCGTTCGCGCTCGACGAGACGCAGATCGCGCAACTGCGCAAGCGCGGTGTCCGCATCGAACACGAGCCGGTCGCGGCGATCTCAGGCGACGCCGACGTGCGGCTGCGGGACGGGCGCACCATCACCCTCGACGGCCTGTTCACGATGACGCAGACACAGCCGGCGAGCCCGCTCGCCGAACGGCTCGGCTGCGCGCTCGAAGACGGACCGGCCGGTCCCTACATCCGCACCGACATGACCAAGGAAACGTCGGTTCCCGGCGTGTTCGCCTGCGGCGACCTCGCGCGCGCGGCAGGCTCGGTGGCCCTCGCCGTCGGCGACGGCGCCCAGGCCGGGGTGTCGGCGCACCGCTCGCTGATCTTCGAGGGACTGTAGCGGCGACGGCGCGAGGACGTCAGAACGTCACGCAGTCCGGATGCGCACCGGAAGCGAGCGGAAACCGCGGATGAAGTTGGAATAGAGCCGCTTCGGCTCGCCGACGACATCGATCACGAATCCGCGTTCGAGGATCGCCTCCCACAAAATCCTGAGTTGCAGCTCGGCGAGCCTGTCGCCGACGCAGCGATGCACGCCCGCGCCAAAGGCGAGGTGCTGGCGCGGCTTGGCGCGATCGATGACGAAGCGGTCGGCGTGTTCGATCTTCTTCTCGTCGCGATTGCCGGAGATGTACCACATCACCACCTTGTCGCCCGCGCGGATCGTCTTGCCGCCGATCTCCGCATCGACGCGCGCCGTGCGGCGCATGTGCAGCACCGGCGATTGATAGCGGATGATCTCCGAGACGAGGCTCGGGATCAGCGCCGGATTGCCGCGCAGCTTCTCCGCCTCCTCCGGATAGTCATGCAGCGCAAGCACGCCGCCGGTCATCGAGTTGCGCGTCGTATCGTTGCCGCCAACGATCAACAGGCCGATCGTGCCGGTGAGTTCGCGCACGCCCATGTCGCGGGTGGCCGCGCCATGGGCGAGCATCGACACCAGATCGAACTTCGGTTCGACCGCCGCACGGCGATCCCATAGCGCCTTGAAACAGGCCGCCATCTCGCCGAGCTTCTCGGAGCGCTCATCCTCCGACGTGATCGGAGACTCCGGCGAGTTGATGTTGGCAATCGCGACATCCGACCAATAGGTCAGCTTGCGGCGCTCCTCCATCGGAAAGTCGAACAGCGTCGCCAGCATCATCGCCGTCAGCTCGACCGAGACGCGGTCCGCCCAGTCGAAGGTTTCGTTGCGCGGCAGGCCGTCCAGCACCCGTGCGGTTCGCTCGCGGATGACCGGCTCGAAGTTGGCAAGATGGGTCGGCGCGACGATCGGCGCAACGATCCTTCGCTGCGCGGTGTGCCCCGGCGGGTCCATGCGGATGAAGCTGATGGTCTCCTTGCCCTTGGGCTGATCGGTGACCTGAATGCCGCCGAGTTCGGAGCTTGACGAATAGGTCGAGTGATCGAGTTCGACCTTCAGGATGTCGTCGTATGTCGTCACCGACCAGTACGGACCGAACGCGCTGTCGCGGCAATAGTGAACCGGATCCTCCGCACGCAGCCGCGCAAACAGCGGCCGCCAGGTGTCGTCTTGATAGAGTTGCGGATCGCTGACGTCGATCGCATCAAGCGGCAGCCTCGTTGCAAAATCCCGTGCGCCGCGCTGCGTGCTCTGCATGGCGTCTCTCCCAATGACAATGCACGATGTGACAATAGATATTGGTCCGCCGCTGGTGGTGACGGCCTGCGCTTCTCCGGCGCCTCGCAGCATGCATCAGAACTATTTGCTAGTTGGAAAGCAAGCAAAATGCTAGCGAAGGTGTCCGCGTTCAACAAATCCACAACGGCCCGCAAAGAGGCCGGCTTCCGGAGGACCCTATGCTCAGACCCGTCAGACCCGTCCCGTTCCAACCGATCATGTCCCGATCGGCCAAGCCATCGCTATCGTTCGCCGTGGCGATCATCGCGGGCGCCCTCGCGGCAACGCCGTCGCTCGCGCAGAAGGCCTATGGCCCCGGCGTCTCCGACACCGAGATCAAGATCGGCAACCTGATGCCCTATAGCGGCCCAGCCTCGGCCTATGCCTCGATCGGCAAGGCGGAAGCTGCCTACTTCAAGAAGATCAACGAGGACGGCGGGATCAACGGCCGCAAGATCACCTTCATCACCTATGACGATGGCTACAGCCCGCCGAAGGCGATGGAGCAGACCCGCAAACTCGTCGAGAGCGACGAGGTGCTCTTGATCTTCCAGGCGCTCGGCACGCCGTCCAACACGGCGACGCAGAAGTATCTGAACACGAAGAAGGTGCCGCAACTGTTCGTCGGCTCCGGCGCTTCGAAGTGGGGCGACCCGCAGAACTTCCCCTGGACCATGGGCTGGCAGCCGACCTACCAGAGCGAGGGCCGCATCTACGCGAAGTACATCCTCGACAAGCATCCCAACGGCAAGATCGCCGTGCTCTGGCAGAACGACGACTCCGCCAAGGATACGCTGAAGGGTCTGCGCGAAGGCCTCGGCGACAAGGCCAACATGATCATCGCCGACAAATCCTACGAGGTGACCGATCCGACGGTGGACTCCCAGATCGTCGCGCTGAAGGATTCCGGCGCGGACGTCTTCCTGACGTTCACCGCACCGAAGGCTGCCGCGCAGGCGATCCGCAAAGTCGCCGAACTCGGCTGGAAGCCGGTGTTCTTCCTGTCCAACACCTCGACCTCGGTGGCCACCGTGCTGCGCCCTGCAGGTTTTGACAACGCCAAGGGCATCATCTCGACCGCCTACCTGAAGGATGCCACCGACCCGGCCTGGAAGGACGATCCCGCAACGAAAGCGTGGCTCGCCTACATGGATAAGTATTTTCCGGACGGCGACAAAAGCAACGCCAACAACATCTACGGCTATGTCGCAGCGCAAGCGCTGGTGCAGGTGCTGAAGCAGTGCGGCGACGATCTCACCCGTGAGAACGTGATGAAGCAGGCTGCCAGCCTGAAGGGCTTCACGTCGGAGATGATGCTGCCCGGCATCAGCGCCAACACCAGCGCCACCGACTTCTATCCGCTGGAGCAGATGCAGCTGATGCGGTTCGACGGCGAGGCCTGGCAGCTGTTCGGCGACGTCATCGATGCCAGCACAGCGCGGAAGTAGCCGTCCGCGCTCCCGCTCAGCGACAACGGCCGTCGCGAAGGCTCGCGGCGGCCGTTGCTCTTCAGAATGCGCGGATTCGGCTTACTTCTTGGCGAGACCGATGTCGGTCAGCGCCTTCTTTTCCGACACCATGAAGTCCTGCACGAACTTGGTGTAGTCGGCGCTGTTCATGTAGTTTGGCACCATCTCGAACTTGTCGAAGGCGGCGAGCACATGCGGGTCCTCGAGCGCCTTCTTGAACGCGTCGTGAATCTTCGCCACCACCTTCGGGTCCATGCCCTTCGGGCCTGCGAGGCCGAACGGCGAGTCGAACACGAACGGCAGCCCCACTTCCTTCAGCGTCGGCACATCGGGGAACAGCTTGACGCGGTTGGCGGTCCAGATCGTCAGGTAGCGCAGCTTGCCGGCATCGGCGAGCGGCTTGCCGCTGGTGCCCGACGCACCGAGCATGGTGTGGCCGCCGGCAACGGCGACATTGACCTCGGACGCGCCCTTGAACGGCACATGCGTCAGCTTGATGCCTTCCTTCGCCGCCATCTGCTCCATGCCGATGTGCAGCGAGGTGCCTGCGCCCGGCGTCGCATAGGTGACCTTGCCCGGGTTCGCCTTCGCGTACTCGACGACCTCCTTCCAGGTCTTGAAGCCGGACTGTTCGCTGGCAAAGGTCGCGAACACATAGCCCGTCAGATGGATGATGTAGGTGAAGTCCTTCAGCGGGTCCCAGGTCGCGTCCTGCATGATCGGCAGGCGATAGACGCCGATCGGGATCTGCGAGAGCGTATAGCCGTCGGGCTTGGCGGTGGCCGCCATGGTCGCCGGTCCCAGCGCGCCGCCGCCGCCGGCCTTGTTCTCGATCAGGATCGGCTGGCCGAGATGCTTGGAAGCGGCTTCGGCGATCGCACGCATGGCGACGTCGGTCGGGCCGCCCGCAGTCCACGGGATGATCAGCGTCACGGGCTTGGTGGGATAGTCCTGCGCGTTCGCGGAAGGCCCGAACGTGGCCAGGGCGGCAGCCGCGCCGAAGGCCACCAGGAGTTGGCGTCGAATCATGATCGTCCTTTTTGTTGTTTTTGCCGGATGCGGCGGCGCCTTAGCCCGCGGCCGGAACCGGCGCAAGCGCAGATGAGGCAGCACTGCCGTTCCTGGATGGACCCGACGCCACGACAGACGATGATGCGCGGCGCGGCCGCAAAACCTCCGACCGCAATCGGCGAACCGTCTGTCCGCTATGCTCCCATGCCGCGAACTCATTTCCCGCTTCAGCGATTCTGTGCCAGATTGCCGCGATAAAAGGGAATGAAACAATCGTCCATGGCCAAGCTGCAGGATGAATATTCCATGCGGCCTGACCGAGGCGGGCGCCGGGAGCCACGCATGCAGGGCAAGGTGCGAACCAAGCTGCGCAACGCCGACCTGACCTCGGCCCAGCGCTGGACGATCATGGGCGGCGCGGCGCTGATGCTCAGCCTCGCCATGGGCATGCGGCAGACCTTCGGCCTGTTCCAGCCCGAGGTGGTGAAGGCGATAGGCATCACCAGTTCCGATTTCTCCCTCGCCATGGCCTTGCAGAACGCGATCTGGGGCATCACCCAGCCGTTCGTCGGCCTGCTGGCCGACCGGCACGGGTCCCGCTACGTCATGTTGGGCGGGGCGCTCTGCTACGCCACCGGCCTCGTGATCATCATCTTCTCGACCTCGGCCGCCGTCCTGATCCTGGGCATGGGCTTCTGTGTCGGGGTGGCGCTGTCGTGCACCGCCACCAGCATCACCATGAGCGTCACCACCCGCGCCGCGGTACCGGCCCGGCGCAGCATCGCTATGGGCGCAGTGGCCGCCATGGGCTCGCTGGGGCTCGTGGTGGCGTCGCCACTGGCCCAGACGCTGATGACCGCCTTCAATTGGCAAATCGCACTGGTGGGCTTCCTGGGGCTTGCAGCGGTCATGGTTCCGGCCGCCCTGCTGGCCGGGAAGGCGGACGGGGTCGAAGTTCCCGCATCCGACGACCCGGAGGCGACCTTCCGCAAGACCCTGCAGATGGCGTTCGGACACTCGGGCTACGTCACCATGGCGCTGGCGTTCTTCGTCTGCGGCCTGCAGCTCGTGTTCATGACCAACCACCTGCCGAACTACCTGGCGATCTGCGGCATGGACCCTTCCCTCAGCGCCACGGCGCTGGCGCTGATCGGCCTGTTCAACGTGTTCGGCTGCTACCTGTTCGGCTGGCTCGGCAGCTTCCTGCCGAAGCAGTACCTGCTCGGCGGGCTGTACATCACCCGCTCGCTGGCCATCGGGCTCTACTTCATGTTCCCGCCGACCCCGCTGACCACCGTGCTGTTCGCGGCCACCCTCGGCACCCTGTGGCTCGGCGCCGCGACCCTGATCAACGGCCTCGTCGTCCAGCTGTTCGGCCTGCGCTTCATGGCGACGCTGACCGGTATCGCCTTCCTGAGCCATCAGACCGGCTCGTTCATCGGCGCCTGGGGCGGCGGACTGATCTACGACATGCTCGGCAGCTATGACGTTGCCTGGAAGTCTGCGGTGGTGGTCGGGCTGATCGCCGGAACGTTCCAACTGATGATGAACGTGCGACCGCCGAAGCTGCAGGAGGCGCCCCAGGCAGCCGCTGCCGCGGCTTGAGCCTTGAGCGGACTAAGCCAGCGGCGCGTACGTCAGGTACGCCAGCCGCTTCATCTCACGACGGGTCTTGGTCACGGTGCTCAGCACGAGGCCGATGGAAAAACTCATCACGCTGATCAGCATCAGCCCGGTGGCCAGCACCGCGGTCGGCAGCTTCGGCACCAGCCCGGTGGCCAGAAAATGGATCACCACCGGGATTCCGAACCAAAGGCTGGCGATCGCAAAACCGACGCCCAACAGACCGAACAGTTGCAGCGGCCGCTCGTCCTTCACCAGCCGCGCGATCAGGACCAGGATGCGGAAGCCATCGCGAAAGGTCGAGAGCTTGCTCGCCGAGCCTTCCGGGCGGACGCCATAGGCGGTCGGCACCTCGCTTGAAGGCATGCGCAGCTCGAGCGCATGGATCGTCAGCTCGGTCTCGATCTCGAAGCCCTTCGACTGCGCCGGGAACGACTTGACGAACCGGCGCGAGAACACCTTGTAACCGGACAGCATGTCGCTGAACTGATAGCCGAAGGTCCATTGCACGAGGCCGCTCAGGACGCGATTGCCGAAGCGGTGGCCGGCCCGATAGGCCTCCGCCTCCTTGCCGACCCGGGCGCCGTTGACGAAGTCGAGCGACTGACTGCGCAGCAGCGCGATCAGCTTCGGCGCGGCCTCGAGATCATAGGTGTTGTCCCCGTCCACCATCACGTAGATGTCCGCGTCGATGTCCGCAAACATCCGCCGGATCACGTTGCCCTTGCCCTGATAGCGCTCGATGCCGACCACCGCCCCTGCCCGCTGCGCGATCGCTGCGGTCTCGTCGGTGGAGTTGTTGTCGTAGACATAGACGGTCGCGGTCGGCAGCGCCGCCTTGGCGCGCGCAACGACGGCGGCGACGGTCAGCGCCTCATTGTAGCAAGGTACGATGACCGCGATCCGCGGCGCAGCCGACACAGCATCGGCGTTCATGCGACGCTCCGCACGATCGGCCAGGCTGTCCTTGCGGAGTTTCTATAGCGTCGCGGCATGATCTGTTCCGAAAGTGACACCGGCTTTCGGGATCATGCAGGCCGAATCAGATCGCGTCAGACCCCGTGGTAGTCACGATACCACGCAACCGTCTTGCGTATGCCCTCCTCGATCGAGGTCTTCGGCGTGAAGCCGATCGCGCGTGCCAGATCCTCGATATCGGCGTAAGTCTCGGGGACATCGCCGGGCTGCATCGGCAGAAACTGCTTGTCCGCCGCTCGCCCCAATTCCTTCTCGAACAGGCTGACCACCTTCATCAGCTCTTCCGGCTTGTTGTTGCCGATGTTGTAGACCCGCCAGGGCGCGGCGCTGCTGCCGGGATCGAAGCTCGCACCGTTCGCTTGCGGCGGTTTGTCCATCAGCCGCACGATCGCTTCGGCAACGTCGTCGACATAGGTGAAATCGCGCCGCATGTTGCCGTTGTTGAACAGCTTGATCGGCTTGCCCTGGGCGATCGCGTCCGCGAACAGGTAGGTCGCCATGTCCGGACGGCCCCACGGGCCATAGACGGTGAAGAAACGCAGGCCGGTGCACGGCAGCCCATAAAGGTGGCTGTAGGAGTGCGCCATCAGCTCGTTGGCCTTCTTGGTCGCCGCATACAGGCTGACCGGATGATCGACGCTGTCGTGGATCGAAAACGGCACCTTCTTGTTGGCGCCGTAGACCGACGACGACGAGGCATAGAGCAGATGCCTGCAGCCGTTGTGGCGGCAACCTTCGAGGATGTTGAGAAAGCCGTCGAGATTGGCGCTCGCATAAACGTGCGGATGCTCGATCGAGTAGCGCACACCGGGCTGGGCGGCGAGGTGGATGACGCGGCCGAACCTGTGCTGCTTGAACAGGGTGAACAGGTCGTCCTGTTTGGCGATGTCGAGCTTCTCGAAGGCGAACCTGTCGTGGTTACGCAGGATCGACAGCCGCGCCTCCTTCAGCGACGGGTCGTAATAGGCATTCATGTTGTCGATGCCGACCACCGTACGGCCTTGCTGGAGCAGACGCTGCGCGACATGCAGACCGATGAAGCCCGCAGCCCCCGTCACCAGAATTGCATCGTCGGTCGCATTGTTCGGAGCCACCTTGCCTGAAGCCATAATCGCCTGCGACCTCATCTTAGTTCCATGATCCGAGGCGACGAAAGCCGATCATGATGTCATTTCTTTGCTACCGCGTGCCGCGATGTTGAGCATGACGATCGTGCGACAGTTCCGTGGCCATGATGCGCTATCGCCCCGTCTGAACAACGTCCTGAAGGTATTGTCCGTAATCGTTGTTGTAGTCGCGCGCGAGCCTGAGCATCTGCTCCGACGAGATGAAGCCATTGCGCCAGGCGATCTCTTCCAGGCAGGCGATCTTCAAGCCCTGCCGCCGCTCGATCGTCTCGACGAACTGCGCGGCCTCGAGCAAACTCGACGGGGTTCCGGTATCGAGCCAGGCCATGCCGCGCGGCATGCGCTGCACGGTCAGGTCGCCGCGCGCGAGATAAACATTGTTGATCGACGTGATCTCCCGCTCGCCGCGCGGCGAAGGCTTCACCTCTTTCGCAATGTCGTACACGTCGCCGTCATAGAAGTAGAGGCCGGTGACCGCGAGATTGGACTTCGGCGCGTCCGGCTTCTCCTCGATCGACAGCGCCCGGCCCGTCGCATCCATCTCGACAATGCCGAAGGCCCGCGGGTTGGGCACCGCGTAGGCAAACACCGTCGCCCCCCGCTTCAGCTCCGCTGCAGTCTTGACCAAACCGGTGAGGCCCGCCCCATAGAAGATGTTGTCGCCCAGCGCCAATGCGGTGGGGGCACCGCCGCCGAACATCTCGCCGATGATGAATGCTTCCGCGAGCCCGCCCGGACTGTCCTGCACCGCATAGTCGATGCTCATGCCCCATTGGCGGCCATCGCCCAACAGCTCGCGATAGAGCGGCAGCGCCTCCGGCGTCGAGATGATCAGATGCTCGCGAATGCCCGCCAGCATCAGCACCGACAGCGGATAGTAGATCATCGGCTTGTCGTAGATCGGCAACAGCTGCTTCGAGATCGCACGCGTGATCGGATAGAGCCGCGTGCCCCGCCCTCCCGCCAAAATGATGCCTTTCATGAGCCCGCCCCTGTCGCCTTGCCGCTTGCGTCGGCCACCAGGCGCCTGACCACGCCAGGCAGGCTCTCCCGCCAGTCCGGCAGCGCGATGCCGAATGTGGCCTGCAGCTTTCCGCAATCCAACCGTGAATTCGCCGGCCGTCTCGCCGGTGTCGGATACTCCGCCGTCGTGATCGGCACAACGGGCACCGAGCGATGGCCCGCCTCGTCCGCAAGACGCATGATCGCCCGCGCAAACCCACACCATGTGGTCTCGCCGCGCGCAGCCAGATGAAAGATACCGCACGCGTCCGACGCCGTACCTGAGAGCATCGTCCGCGCGATGGCGAGCAGCGCCGCCGCTATATCGTGAGCCGACGTCGGATTGCCTGTCTGGTCGTCCACCACGCGCAGCGCCTCGCGCTCGCGCGCCAGCCGCAGCATCGTCTTGACGAAGTTGCTGCCGTAGGCGCTGTAGACCCACGCGGTGCGGACGATTAGCGCGTGCGGACAAACGTGCAGCACGGCCTGTTCGCCCTCGCGCTTTGAGCGGCCATAGACGCCAAGCGGCCCGGTCGCGTCGTGTTCGACATAGGCGGAGCTTTTCGCGCCATCGAACACATAATCCGTGGAGACGTGGATGAACGGGATGCCGCGCGCTGCCGCAATCCCTGCCAGCCAAGCGGCCCCGTCACGGTTCACCGCGAAGGCCCGCGCCGCTTCGCTCTCCGCCGCATCGACGGCGGTGTAAGCGGCGGCATTGATGATCACCTCCGGCGCCAACGCCGCGATCTGCTCCGCACCCGCCCTGCTTTCGAGATCAAGGTTTGGCCGGCCATATGCACGCAGGTCGATCCGCGCGGCCGAAGCCGCCTCAGCCAGCGCCTGTGCGAGCTGCCCCGTGCTGCCGGCGACCAGCACCTTCATCGCGGTGCAGCCTCGACGAGCCCCAACCGCTCGCCACGGTACACCCTGTCGCGGATCGGAGCCCACCAGTCGCGCCGATCGAGATACCAGCGCACGGTCTTCTCAAGACCCGTGTCGAAGGTCTCCTCCGCACGCCAGCCCAACTGCCTTTGAAGCTTGCTCGCATCGATCGCATAGCGCTGATCGTGTCCCGGACGATCGGTGACGAAGCTGATCAGGCTTTCATGCGGCGCAGGCTTCGGCGCAAGACGATCCATCAGATGGCAGATCGCCTGCACCACCTGCAGATTGCTGCGTTCGTTCGAACCGCCGACATTGTACTTCTCGCCAAGCCGCCCTTCGGTGACGATCAGATGCAACGCGCGGGCATGATCCTCGACATAGAGCCAATCGCGCACGTTCGAGCCATTGCCATAGACCGGCAGCGGTTTGCCTTCGAGCGCGTTGAGGATCGTCAGCGGGATCAGCTTCTCGGGGAAATGATAGGGCCCATAGTTGTTCGAGCAGTTGGAGATCAGAACCGGAATGCCATACGTCCGGTGCCAGGCCCGCACCAGGTGATCGGCCGCGGCCTTGCTTGCGGAATACGGCGACGACGGATCGTAGGTTGTCTGCTCGGTGAACAGGCCATCATCGCCGAGCGAACCATAAACCTCATCGGTCGAGACATGCAGGAAGCGGAAACCGTCACGCTTGGCCTGGCCGGCTTTATCCAGATAGGCGCGCACGGCCTCCAGCAGAACCGCCGTGCCCATCACATTGGTTTCGAGGAAAACCTGCGCCGACGCGATCGAACGATCCACGTGGCTTTCGGCGGCGAGGTGAACCACCGCATCAGGCTCGTAGCGCGCAAACACATCTGCCATCGCCTTCGGATCGCAAATGTTCGCCTTGACGAGGATATAGCCCGGGTCGCTCTCGATGCTCGCCAGCGACGTCAGCGTCGAGGCGTAGGTCAGGCAATCAACGTTGACCACCGACTGCTTCAGCGTGCCGACAAGATAGCGGCAGAGCGCCGACCCGATGAACCCTGCTCCGCCCGTCACCAGAAAACGCATGCTCACACCAAGCCAGGGAACACCACGCCGATATCGCCAAGGCGCGGCTGCTTGCGATCCTTCTCCGAGAGCGTCACCGCATCGGCGGCCACACCCCAATCGATGCCGAGCGCCGGATCGTTCCAGGCGATGCCGCGATCAGCCTGCGGCGCGTAATAATCCGTCGTTTTATACAGGACCTCGGTATCGTCCTCCAGCGTGAGATAGCCGTGCGCGAAGCCCACCGGCACCCAGAGCTGACGCCAATTTTCGGCCGAAAGCTCGACAGCAACGTGCCGGCCGAAGGTGGGCGAACCGTCGCGGATGTCGACGGCGACGTCCAGAATTCGGCCACGCGTTACGCGCACCAGTTTGCCCTGACCATGCGGAGGCACCTGAAAATGCAACCCGCGCAGGACACCTCGCGTCGTGGAATACACGTGGTTTTCCTGCACGAAGGCCGTCGGCACAGCATGGGCCGCAGCCTGATCGGCACGGTAGGTTTCCGAGAAGAACCCGCGTGCATCCGCGATCTTGCGCGGCGTGATCACGATCAGCCCCTCGATGTCAAAGCGCTGGAAGTCCACAGGTCACAGCTCACGAATGGAAGATTGGCCGCAGTAAGCAGGTTTCCCGGTTTGGATCAACGCAAGCCCGTTTCATGCCGGTACCGTATGCAGGGATCGCGCCCCTGAAACGACTGGCGCCGCGCGCGCTCCGGCCCTAAAAATAACCCATGGACACGCTGGTTAACGACGACGCGATCGCAACGCTCCGCAGCTGGATGACCGAGCATGCCCTGCCGCTGTGGGCGTCCACCGGCTGGGATGGCACCCATGGCGGCTTCGTCGAGCGGCTGGGCGCGGACGGAACCCCCGACCGCGACGCCCCGCGCCGGACGTTCGTGCAGGCGCGGCAGATCTACTGCTACGCCAAGGCGGCCCAGTTCGACTGGCACCCGAACGCCAAACAGATCGCTCTGGACGGCCTGGAGGCGCTGCTGAAGCTGCGCGGCACTGACACCGAGAACGGCTTTCCGCACCTCACGGCCGCCGACGGCGCCGTGCTGGACGCGAAGCGCGACACCTACGATCTCGCCTTCGTGCTGCTGGCGCAGGCGACCCTGCTGGGATTGACCGGTGACGCGCAAGTGCGCGCCGAAATCGATCGCAACCTGCTGTTCCTCGACCAGAAGCTGCGCTCCTCCCATGGCGGCTTCGTCGAGGAGCTGCCACAGCGGCCACCGCGACGGCAGAATCCGCAGATGCATCTGTTCGAGGCGATGATCGCCCTGTTCGATGCCACCGGCGAGCCGGTGTTCCAGCAGCGCGCTGGTGAGTTCTTCGGCCTGTTCTCGGCGAGCCTGTTCGATGGCCGCTCGGCCACGCTCGGCGAATACTATGAGGAGGACTGGTCCAACATTCAGCCGGTACGGGTCGAGCCCGGACATCTGGCGGAATGGACTTGGCTGCTGAAAGGCTTCGAGCGGATCACAGGCTGCCCGACGGGCCGGCACCGCTCGGCGCTGATGCCCTCGCTGCTGCGCTACCGCGACGCCAGCGGCTGCCTTACCGACGAGGGCGACCGCGACGGCACCATCACCCAAACGACCCGCAAGCTCTGGCCGCAGACGGAACTGGCGAAGGCCTGGATCGCGCAGGCCGAAGGGGGCGAAGACGGGGCCGCCGACGAGGCCCGCCAGGCGTTGGCACGGCTGCAGGCCCTCTATCTCGACCACCCGGTGCGTGGCGGCTGGCACGCCCAGCTCGACGCGGATGGCCGCTCGACCATCGACACCATCCCGGCATCAGCGCTCTACCACATCCTCTGCGCGCTCTCGGAGGCGCAGCAGGTGCTGGCGTAAAGTGCTTCAACCGCCTGCGCGATTGTAGACGTCGTCCAGACGGACAATATCATCTTCACTGAGCACTTCCAGGATTGGCAAGCCGATGAACGGGCTGATCGAAATTTAGGTCGGTTCTCGCCGAGCCGCGCCCCCACACATACCAGCCCCAGTGCTCGGAACGATGAGCATGCGTTTGCAGCGGAGTCGTGCATCAGGTTTTACTAGGATGCTTGACCAGATGGCGCCCCGCTCGACTGTCTCAGGCCACAGCCGCACCCTGCTCCGCGCACGTGATGACCGAGGTTATCATTCGGCGCATCGCCGTTTCGACTGTAGATCAATCTACAGCACGCAGACCTGAGGCTTAGTACTGATTGAGTATCTGGACGCCGGCCTTCGGCCAACATTGTTTCAAGCGCAGCAAGCATTGGCACAGCTAAATGAAAATCGACTCTGACGCTACCTCTGATACACTCAACGATATCTTGCTAGTAGAGGATTTATAACTTGAAGCTCACATGGAACACTCCGACAATCCGGTGGGTCTATTTTCTCTCAGCATTGGTCAGCATTTCGCTCTCAGTTTGGAGCGCCATTGTTCAGGAGATTCCAAATCAGGATGCGCTGTACTATCTTCGTGCTGCAGAACTTTTCTCCGAAAGCAAGTGGAGCGAAGGGTTAGGTGTCTACCGGTGGCCTTTTTATAGCCTGCTTGTTTCGGGAATACAGATTAGCGTTGGAACCTCAACACTTGTTGCCGCGCAAATTCTTAACGCGGCACTCGACTGTATGACAGTCGTAACCTTTATAGCACTATTGAACGTACTTTCCCGCGGGCGTGGTGTTAACTTTGCTATTTTTGCGGCAGCTATTATCTTGCTACATCCACGCCTTACTCAATTGCGCCCTGTTGTCGTTCGAGATCACGGTTTTTTTTGCTTTCTCTTCCTAACCCTTTATTTTGTCGCAAGCGATCAACAATACCCTCGTGTACTAAAAAAAGCTCTGATTATTGCGGCGATCCTCCTAGCAACGTTATTTCGAGTAGAAGCTCTCTTCCTCTGCCTACTCGTCGCCGCGTACTACTTGTTTGCCGGTGCAAAACGAGCGGCTTCACGTGCTCTCATTTTAATTGGCGTGCTTGTCATCTCAACTTTGCTTGTTCCCGGATACATTGGCTGGACAAGCGGAGTATTCATCACGGGCTTTACGACTGGCCATTTTGGGTTCGACACGTTCTTTGCGTGGTCTCTCAGTCTCAAAGAGCAATTCTCTAAACTGACTTCCGATCTAGCGGCACTCCTACCGCCCTCTAGAAATATTGGAGGAATTGCATATGCGGGCATCGTAGGTGCAATTACTATCGATACTGGCCTCCGCGCTCTTACCTTTCCAATAGCAATTCTCGCACTCCTCAGTTTTTTCCCACGACCGTTGATGCCAAGGGAATCGAGCAGACTTGTTCTCTGGTTTGCAGGATGGCAAATACCGCTATTGATGGTATTCGCCGCGCTCAGTCTGTTCATCGACTGGCGTTATGCCATGGCCTTTGCCTTTGTAATGACTATTCCCGCTGTGTTCACCGCATATGAGGCGGGCGCACAGTGGGCATCCGGGACTGTCCGCGGCCGCCTCCTATTCGCAGCAACGCTCTTAACAATCGCTGTGCCGTGGTGCATTGCCTTTCCGCGAGATCAGCAGCTGGAGTATCTGCGCGAGGCTGGGATTTGGATTCAGAAGAATTTACATCCAGATGCAAAAATTCTTATCAACGATGCGCGTATTGCGTACTTTTCTGGACGCCCCCTAGAAAAACTAATTGTCACCTCCGTTCCAACAGAGAACGACATCCGACAATCGAATTACGTAGTCGTCGAAACTCCAAACAAAAACGCCCAAAGGTACTCTACGCTTCAAGATGAAGGACACATAGTAGGTAAAGTAATTGGAAGCCGAGGTCGCAGCGTTACTATTTACCAAGTTCATTGAGACTCAGTGTATATCCGAGCTAGGCCTTTGCGCGCCCTTAAACTCAGGGACAGCCCCCTTCAGGATAGATCGTACTTTCCCGCTGTCGCGCTTGTCTACCGCAGCACGCAAGTCATTTATCCACCCCTGTAGAACAGTTATTGGCGGCTCGTTGGGCTTTGCAGCCATCACGCCGTCGACACCAATTTCAGTCGGCGGCTCCTCGTTCGCGAAGAGGATCTCGTGCAATCGCTCGCCAGGCCGCATGCCCGTGAAAACAACCTCGATATCTTCCCCAGGCACAAAGCCCGAAAGCCGAATCAAACGGTCCGCAAGATCTGCGATTTTTACCGGCTGTCCCATATTCAGCACATAAACCGACACGTCCCGGGTTGCCGTTTTCAGTGCATGACTAGCAGCCGTGAGAACAAGATCACAGGCTTCACGGATCGTCATGAAAAACCGAACCATGTCCGGATGGGTAACAGTCACCGGACCGCCAGCCTCGATTTGCGACTTGAACTTCGGCACCACGGAACCATTCGAGGCCAGCACGTTGCCGAAACGCACCGAGATAAACCGCGTTGCAGTCTCCCTTGAATCCGACGTCGCAATGTTGTGGTCCAGCGCCTGACAGTACATCTCGGCAAAGCGCTTCGTCAGGCCAAGCATCGAAACCGGCTCGATAGCCTTGTCGGTGGAAATCATGACCATCGCCTGTGCCCCCGCAGCGAGGGCCGCGTCCGCAACGTTGATCGTACCAAAAATATTGGTCTTCACCCCCTCGCCAAAGTCACGCTCCAGGATCGGCACGTGCTTCAACGCGGCTGCATGAAATACGATATCCGGCTTGAATTCGGCCATCACCGTGAAAATACGATCACGGTCGCGGATATCGGCGATCCGGCCGGCGATTTCGACATCGGCGGCGACGGCGTTTAATCCTTCTTGAATCGCATAGAGTGCTGGCTCGGCATTCTCGAGAATCATGAGACGCGCCGCGCCGAAAGTCACGACGCGACGGCAGATTTCCGAACCGATCGAACCGCCGCCACCTGTCACAAGCACAGACCGACCTTTGACCAGACCTTCAAGGCGAGCATAATCGATCTTCACGGCGGGGCGCAGAAGCAAATCCTCTACCGCGACAGGAGCGAGTTTTAGTGGCTCTCGTCCGTCTTCCATCGCCGGCAGACGGCTGACGCGCAGCCCCGCCTTGCGTGCAGCACTTAACAAGTGCTCAGGCCCGTTCTCGATCACAAGCGCGGACGGCGTCATCACCAAGCGCTCGATCGACCGCTTGCGACTGGCGAGTTGCTCAAGCGCCTTGGCAAGATCGTCAGTTCCACCAAGGACAGGCACCCCCCTGATCAACTGTCCTTGATCGGCCCTGGACGGAGAAAGTACTCCTACGGGCCAAATTTGGCGGAAGGCACCGCTCTCGACGCTGCGAAGTACTAACTCCACATCGGCCGCGACCCCGACAATAAGGGCTGGGGCTGCGTTCGAGGAGCGCGTCCGACTTCGAGTTCGGGTGTAGCGATAATACCGGTAAGCGATTCGAGAACCGCTCAAAAAAGCGATCTCAAAAAACCAGTAGGCAAGAATGGTTGCCTTTCCGAAGAAGAACGTACCATAAACATTTGGTGCAACAAAGACGTAGTCCAGTGCGATCAAAGCGACCGCCAAGACCGTTGCCGCTTTGACGATATTCAATAGATCGGGTGTCGAGATGAATCGCCATTTCGTCATCGTCAGATTGAAGGCGTAACAAACGGCGACGCTGAGAATGAGGAAATACGGCAGAATCCGCAGAAGCAATGGCAAACGCCCTGCGAAGTCCTCGTCACCAAAGCGGAAATAGAAGCTCAGAATAACCGCCGCTGCGGTCGCGAGAACATCATGCGTCGCAATCAGCAGGTTACGAAAAGTGAAAACAGGAAGCCTTGTCATATCAGCGGAATTTAATCGGCGTGCGGCCCCTAACCAAGCACACCTTGCGGGCGAGATTCTCCTAACAAATACAGTCGACTAGCACAACCAGCCCTGCCGGGCGCAAGCCCACAATCGCCGCTTTTCGCTACGCAGACTTCGCAGCCTTGCCCAAAGCACTCACGATCGTCTGCATTGTTTCCTCATCAAGATAGGGATGCATCGGGAGGCTGAGGACACGTTGCGATACTCGCTCCGACACGTCGGCCCCGCCGACCACACGGCAAAGCGACTGGTAAGCTGGCTGCTTGTGCAGAGGAATCGGATAGTGAACGGCGGTCGGCACCCCAACCTCTTTCAATGACCCGATCACTGCATCGCGCTTATCGGTCTGAACCGTGAATTGAGCCCAGACGCATGTCCGGTCGTTACGCACCACCGGCGCCTGAATACCAGGAATGGCCGCGACCATATCGCGGTAGGTTCGCCCCAAGCGAATGCGCTGCTCGACTTCCCAATCGAAAGTGTCGAGCTTTGCCAGGATAACCGCGCACTGGATCGTATCCATCCGCCCACCCACGCCGATGCGCGTGTGGTAGTAGCGGCTCTCCTGTCCATGGGTGCGGATCTCGCTCATCGCCTTGGCAAGCGCGTCGTCGGAGGCAAAGATGGCGCCACCGTCACCATAACAACCGAGCGGCTTGCTCGGGAAGAAGCTGGTGCAGCCAATTGAAGAGACGTTGCCACTTTTCCGCGAGCGATACTCGGCGCCAAAGCTTTGCGCAGCATCTTCGATGACAGGAATGCCGTGCTTGGCACCGATCGCGTTGATCTCGTCCATGTCGGCGGTCGCTCCGTAGAGCGAAACCGGCATGATCGCCTTGGTGCGCGACGTGATCGCCGCCTCAATCTTCTCCGGATCGATGTTGCATGTATCGGGCTCGACATCGACGAAGACCGGCGTCGCTCCGAGCAGCACGATGACTTCCGCCGTAGCAACGAACGTGAACGGCGTGGTGATCACCTCGTCCCCTCGCCCGACACCCAATGCCATCAGCGCGATCAGAAGCGCTTCCGTGCCGGACGCAACGCTGATGCAATGCTTTGCGCCTGTAAACGCAGCAAGCCGCTGCTCCATCTCTGCGACCTCGGGGCCCATGATGAACTGGCCGTGATCGAGCACCTTCTGAATGCGCTCGTTCACGGGTGCCCTAATCGACCGCAGCTGCGCCTTCAGATCAATGAACTCGATGGCCATGATCTACGCTCCTTCCGAAATGAGATTGCAGGCGTCAGCCTCGATCTGAAAAATCCTGCTGCACGAGGTGCAGGACACCTTCCCGGTTTTGGCTTTGGGCAACTGAACACCGCACTGGCACATCCAGCCAGCCCGGCGCGCTGGGACACCGACCATCAACGCATAGGGCGCTACGTCTCGATGGACGACCGCCCCCGCTCCAACAAACGCATATTCACCAATCGTCGTACCGCAAACGATCGTGCAGTTTGCCCCCAGCGAAGCGCCTTTGCGCACGAAGGTTTCCCGATACTCATCCTTACGAACGATGGCAGAACGCGGATTGTAAACATTCGTGAAGACCATGCTCGGCCCACAGAACACATCGTCCTCGATACGCACCGCGTCGAAAACAGAAACGTTGTTCTGGATTTTCACATTGTTGCCGATGACAACGTCATTGCCGACAAACACGTTTTGCCCAAGCGAGCAGTTCTTGCCGATCCTGGCTTTGCCGCAAACATGGACAAAGTGCCACACTCGACTGCCGTCACCGATCTCCGCCCCGTCGTCGACGATCGCGCTCGAATGAATCTGGACAGACATGGTCAGTAATCCAACGGCAGCGCCACGCGCTTGCCGTCACGCGCCGAAAGATAGGTCGCAATCAACACTTCAAGCGACTTCAGTCCTTCGCGGCCGTCCGTCTCCGGCTCCGCCTCTCCGCGCAAAACCTTGATGACGTTATCGTAGTAAAGCGGATGGCCGAAGCCGTAGACAGAGGTCGTTTCATAGTTGACGGATTTGATCTTCGCGTCGTCAGGGTCGGAGTCTGCAAACTCCCAGTGCTGGATTTCGTTCACAGCTAGACCGCCGACGCGCACCGTTCCCTTCTCGCCGAGAATTGTAATACTGCCTTCGAAATTCTTCGGATAGGTCAGCATCGTCACATTCATCGAGCCGAGCGCACCCGAACGCCAACGAATGCTGACAACGCCTGTGTCCTCCGCTTCGATCTTACGTTCCAGTGTCGCCGTATATGCATGCACGCTTTCGATAGGACCGATTAACCAGTCAAGCAGATCGATATAATGGCTGGCCTGATTCATCATCGCGCCGCCGTCGTGCTCCCACTTTCCGCGCCATGACGCAGCATCGTAATAGTCCTGCGGCCGCGTCCAGAACACGTTGATGTTGACCATGTAGATGCGGCCAAACCGGCCTTTCCAAATGGCCTGCTTTAGCATCTGCAACGTCGAGTTTCGCCGATTCTGTTTCACGACGAACAATCGGACACCGGCTTCATCACAGGCACGCACCATGCGCAGGCCGTCGTGCCAGCGAGTGGCCATCGGCTTCTCAGTCAGCACATGGCGGCCCGACCGCGCGACTTCCACGGCCTGCTGCGGATGCGATCCACTCGGTGTCGTCAGGACAATGATATCCGCATCGGTTTTCGCTAGCATTTCAGACAGAGTACGATAGGGCACGGCGCCAGTCTCGCGAGCCGCAGCTTCGAGCGCTTCCGGAACGACGTCGCATACGCCAACGATTTCGGCCCGATTGGCGTGTTGCTTGAGCGCACTAAAATGGTTCTTCGCGATCCGCCCACAACCGACGAGGGCGAACTTGATGTTTCGATCTACGATCGGCGCGAAATACGTCATCGCTCTATGCCTTGATAATATGGCTGGCGGGCTCGGAGAACTTGCCGCGGCAGTCCACCAGCAACCCGGATTTTGTCCTGATCAGATCGTAATCGAATCTGTCGTGATCGGTTGCCAGCAACACGCAATCGAAACCGGCAAGAACCTCGGCGCTCAACGCCACGCTGGACAGGTCAAAATGATGCTCGCGCATCTTGGGGAAAACCGGCACGTGCGGGTCGCTGTAGGCAACGCGGGCACCCTGATCGCGCAGACGCTCCATCAGAAACACCGAAGGCGACTCGCGCACATCATCGACGTTCTTCTTGTAGGCGATACCCAGGACCAAAACCTTGCTGCCGTTGATCGACTTGCGCTTGCCATTCAAGGCAGACGCAACCTTGGCGACCACATAATCCGGCATCGACGAGTTGATCTCGCCGGCGAGTTCGATGAAGCGCGTATGCATGCCGTATTCACGCGCTTTCCAGGTCAAGTAGAACGGATCGATCGGAATGCAGTGACCGCCAATGCCGGGCCCCGGATAATAAGGCACAAATCCGAAGGGCTTCGTGGCAGCTGCTCGAATGACCTCATGGATGTCGATCCCCATCTTGTCTGCGACCATCTTCATCTCGTTAACGAGACCGATGTTGACCGAACGATGGATGTTCTCGAGCAGCTTGGTCAGTTCAGCTGCCTGTGTGGAACTGACTGGCACGACTTTATCGATCACTTGGCGATAAAGCGCGAGGCCTGCCTCCAGACAGACCGGTGTGCATCCACCGCAGACTTTCGGAATCGAGCGCGTGGAAAAATTCTGATTGCCTGGATCTTCGCGCTCCGGCGAGAACACAAGGAAGATGTCCCGACCGACCTCGAGCCCCCGCTTCTCGATCCGAGGCTTCAGCTCTTCTTCAGTCGTACCTGGATACGTCGTGCTCTCGAGCGAGACCACCATGCCGCTGTGCAGATATGGCAATAGGGAGTCGACCGTATTCAGCACGAAGCTGAGATCCGGTTCCCGATACTTATTGAGCGGTGTGGGCACGCATAGGATCAGCGCATCGACTTCGGAAGCACGAGAGAAGTCGGTCGTCGGATCGAACGTACGACCGACCACATCGGAAATGCTCTTCGGCGAGATATGCTCGATGTAGGATTTGCCGGCTTTGAGCGTATCAACTTTGGCCTGATCGATATCGAAACCGACGACCTTGTAGCCGACCTCACAGTAGCGAAGCATCAGCGGCAAGCCGACATAACCCAGGCCTACGATGCCTATTGTCGCGGTTCTACGCTCAAGCCGGCTGACAAGTTCAATATTCATTCGAAGCTCATAGCGGATAGTCAGATGACACCCGAATTTTCGAATGTCATTTCACTTGTTATTTTCGTTTGTTACGAAAGAGCAACTCTCGCAAAACAACGCCCGTCATGTCGCCATAAAAGACATCATGCGCTACCGGTATAACTACCCGGCCAGCGCAAAAACTTCAATCGAATACGCCACTAGGCCGTTCAAACATCAAATCGTCTGCTGCGAGTTCGCGCTTTAGTATGGAGTAAACACGGCGCGTAACACAATCGAGTGGGAGCCTCAACTCCGCTTCCTCGCGCGCACCAAGAGGCGCCGGTAGCGCGACGTATAGGGCAGTCGAATGAGCACTGATCGGCCGATAAATGCCTTTATGACATTTTTCACAAAGTACGCAACGCCGTCAATTCGCAGCCGCTCGAGTTCGAGCACCTCAAATCCCCCACGCTCTAGAAAGTTGCGGATTTGGCGCTCACCTGCAAAGACCAAATGATCTGGCAGGCCAAGCTCGCCCGGAAAATGCGACCGGTGCTCAATATCGGCTAGATTTCCGGTCTCAATAAACAGCTCCCCGCCTGGCTTGAGAACGTCTCTCACGATAACAAGAAAATCTGCAAACTGTGGAATGTGAGAGAAAACGTCTACGACTGAGACAAAATCTACAGGGACGTGATCCGATCTTAAGTAACCATGCGTAAGCTGAAGACCACGGGCTATTGCCTGCTTAGCTTTGGCTTCCATCGGCTCTACACCAAGAACCTGGCTTCCAGCCGGCGCTAAACCAGCAACCGCCTCCATAATTTCTCCGTATCCGGCCCCCACATCGAGCCACACAATCGGGCGCCCCACTTTCCAGACACTCCCGAACATCCGCCGAAGAATCCTCCGGTAGCTCCGAATCTTCCTCGGAATCCGCTGCGAACGAACGTCAAGATTGCCTACATTTTCATGCACCCCCGTTTTCACCGCCGCATCAATTGCAGTGGCAACCGGTCGAGGATTAACATAGAGCAGTTGACAGGTTACACATCGCACAACGGCGAAGCCCTTTTCCTCCGCCCAATCTAAGCATTCATGAGAGCCACAATTAGGGCAACATATGTGGTCGAGCGAAACAGAAGCCATAACGCGCCTGCGAGAGATGTGTGTATATGGGCTACGAGGGCGGACAAAACTGAATAGTCTTCTGGATGAGAACATCCCAGTTCAAACACTCATACGCCACACGTTGCGCACCCATGCTCATAGCTCGAAGACGCTGCGGACCAAGAATGACTTCGGACACCATCTGCTCAATTTTCTTACTAGTGATCTCCTCGCTCTGAAGAATGATAATATTTTCGTAGAGATTCAAATATGAAACGTCCTGTTCCCCCGTATCGCCCACGATCAACGGCAACCCCATCGCAATAGCTTGCTGCCACAGGATCGACTGACTCGCGGGAAACACGGCAATATCTGCCATATCTAGATATCCGTAAATATCTCTAGGTTTAAGCCACCCCGTAAATCGAACATTTGCGCTGCCGGCCGCCATACTACGCAGATGATCGCCATACCGCTTATTTGTCGGATCACTATCACCGACTACAACGAGCTCAAGAGGTAAGTGAGCCATACGTCCCACAGCCTCGATCAATAGCTCCGTCCTTTTTAATGGATCCAGTTTCCCGCCCGTGAAGATAACGATTGCCTCGTCTCGAATCCCTAATTTCCGGCGCAACGTTCTGCCGCACTGCGCTTTCTTCACTTCGGCACAAGTATCTAGGTCAGCACCTAGCGGCAGCAATTCAATTTCATCATTTGGCACCTTATAGACTTCATTTAGAAAACGCGCCGAAGCGGGCACCACCACAAAAATTTTGCTGAGATATGGCCGTGCTTTATCGAGGAACCATTTGCGCAGGATGCCATGCAGAATTTTCAGTGAGACCCAGTTCTTTCCGGAATTACTGTAGTCTGCGTGATAATCCATAATTACGCGAGAACGCGGATGCGCTCTTACGTACCTGATCACCTCCGGAAAATTCGGACTTATATCATGTACGTAAATGAGATCAGGCGCCTCTTCGGCAAGAATGCCGTCAATACACGTGTAGGCTCGCAAACGATTGAGGACATTATACCGATAACGTAGCTTTATAATCTTGGCATCACCATCAAAGTACACCTTAGGAGATATGGAATTATCATGTCTATCGTTGTAGTAGTCAAAAACTGAATCAAACGTGGATGTTACCACGGTCACCTGATGTCCATTCTTAATGTAATACTTAACGAGAAGATTCTCTTGGTACTCCAGCGTCTCGTTATAAAATTCACATAACATCAGTATCTTCATAGTTCATTCCAGACTGATACAGCTTGCGGCTTGCAAAGCAAGAAGACAGCACGGCTGAGCCATAGCATTAGTGACGATCTACTTGAATCATCATAGCCAAACCGTCTCTGGTACTTAGCCTAGGGTTCCAGCCTGCCTTTTGCAGCTTTTCGGAACTCGCGATTAGGTTGCCGCTTATTCGCTCCCAAGTTGTCCGACGCCCCATCACGATCAAAGGTAATCTTATTATCCAGCTTGGAACTTTGACGAGATTGGCAGGACGACCATTCGCTTGTCTCAATACCGTGAAAGCATCGGCAAGCGAGATCGGCTCGGGGTCTGCAACAATGAAGGTTTCATTCTGCATCAAGTGGCTATCAAGCGCCAATACAATGGCCTTCACAAGATTCTCTCGCGCCACATAGGATCGTAGATTGTTAAACCTCCCAAAGGGCAATGGAATAGCGGATTCTGCCAGCCGCAGGAACAACGCAATGTTTCCCTTCGCACCCGGTCCATATACAATTACAGGCCGGAGAATTGTGTAAGGCATTCCCGATCGTTCCACAGCCCGTTCGGCGGCAAGCTTCGCTCGATCGTACGCGGTAACCGGTTGCGGATCGTCGCCTTCCGTTACGACATGATCTGCGAAGGATCCAGTTTGCGCGCCTATGGACGACATAAAGATGAGGCGCTTTACGCCTTGCCGTAGGCAGGCATCGGCAAGCTCCGCGGTCGCTAGATGTACAACTCGATCATAGAGAGTATCATCACTACCGCCTCGATTAGCGATACCCGCGAGATGCACAACGATATCTGCACCTTCGACTATTCGCTCCCACGCGATAGGACCTGAGAGATCTGGCAACCGGACAGCCTCCCACTCCCATCCCCTGGAAGCGACAAAGCGTTCAGGCTCACGCACCGCAGCAACCACATCATGCCCCTCTTCTGAAAGCGAGTTCACGAGCGCAGACCCGATAAAGCCCGACGCTCCCGTCACCAGAATTCGATAAGGCATCTTCAATATACCCGAACACTGTGGCGCTACAACAACTCGACGCGGGAAGGCATCAGCCGATGGCAAGAACCCACCATCACGGAGAAGCCAACTCAGTCATCCATCCTTCGAGCTGACCAAGGAGTTTTGTCCGCTCGAACTCACGCTGACAGTACGCCTTACCTCTGGCGCCCATCTCAATCCGTTCTGCAGAACCGGATTCAATTAATCGCTCGACGTTCCGAGCCAATATCGCTGCGTTACCTGCTGGCCCAACGAACCCCGCTTCAGCCTCCTCGATCACGCTCGCGCCCTCTCCATCGAGCATACCAAGAATTGGCTTCCCCGCACCCAGATAGCTCTGCACCTTCGCCGGAATCGTAAGACTGAAAATAGGATCCTTACGCAGCGTGACCAGCAGGGCGTCCGCCCCCGCAAAAAAAACGGCATCCTCTCAACGGGAAAGCGCCCCAGCATAACAACCTTGTCATGCAAATTGCGTTTCTCGATCTCAGCAACCACTTTCGGCGACGCACGACCATCACCGACAACAATCCATCGCACGTCGCTGCGGTGACGCAAAATATCGGCAGCGTCTAGTATCGCGGGGAAATCCTGAGCGTCACCGATATTCCCGGCAAACAGAATATTAAAGCCATCTCTATAGGCTTCTAATTCTGGCGCCACTTCGCTATCAGAGGCTTGCCCTTCAAACACCTGTTCCGCCCAGCCAGGAAAATACCTGACACGTGCCGCCTCACAACCATATCGCGAAACATTCGAGGCAAAGCCCTTTGATTGAATCAGCACACGATCGGAATGCCGGTAAATGAAGGCGACAAGCCGACCAACCAGACCGAGAATCCATGGCGAGCGGACCACCCCGACAGCCGACAGCGTTTCCGGCCAGAGATCCAACACCCAAATGAAGACCGGTGCGCGCTTTAATTTGCCAAGAAAGAGCGCAGGCAAGGCAGCTGTAATCGGTGAAATCAGGTAGGCAAAAATCGCGTCGAACTTCTTGCCGCGCAATCGCCAGGCGCCCAGCGTCAGACCGAGCAGCACGAAGCTCATGTAGTTCAGGATCAACTGAATCTTGCTTTGCCCACGGGGCACAAAGGGGAGCCGAACAATCGAAACTCCCGCATACTGAGAAAACCGCGCAGGATCCTTCTTGAACTCCGGAAAAACGTCCCCGTCCGGATAGTTGGGTGTCCCGGTAAGAACCGTAACCTCATGGCCTCGCGATACGAGCTCTGTAGCTAGCTCATTAAGGCGAAAGTTCTCAGGCCAAAAATACTGACTTACGATCAAGATATGCAAGGGACTCTCTCAATCGTATTTCCGCCAGATGACTCGATTCACGTAGTCAGTATAGCTGTGAATGATCCTCACGACCTTGTCCGAAACATTCGGCATACTGTAATCGCCCACCTGCCGAAGCACGCGCTCCTCACCGCGAGGCTGATCTGCCAGAATGGCAAGTCCCTGCCGAACGCGATCGACGTCGAGCCCAATCATCATGACGGCAGCCTCTTCCATGCCTTCCGGACGTTCATGCGCCTCGCGCAAATTGAGCGCCGGAAAATTTAGAATAGATGACTCTTCATTGATCGTGCCGCTATCAGACATCACAGCACGGGCGGAGAGTTGCAGTTTGACATAATCGCTAAAGCCCAATGGCTTGAGCAACTGTACCCGCGGATGAAACGTAATGCCTTCCGCATCGACGCGCTTCCGCGTGCGCGGATGCGTCGAAACGATCACCGGAAGATCGTGATCTTCTGCAACCGCATTCAGCACATTCACGAGCTTGCCGAATACACGCTGCGAATCGATATTCTCTTCACGATGAACGCTGACAACAAAGAATTCATTAGGGGCAAGTGAAAGCCGCGAGAGAACATCCGAAGCTTCGATCTTGCTCCGGTAATGCGTCAGAACCTCGAACATCGGGCTTCCGGTCTTGATGACAAGATCCGGAGGCAACCCCTCCAGCAGCAGATACTCTCGCGCAATGGAACTGTAGGTCAGGTTCACATCGGCCGTGTGATCGACAATCCGGCGATTGATCTCCTCCGGTACCCGCTGATCGAAACAGCGATTTCCCGCCTCCATATGAAAGACCGGGATCTTGCGCCGCTTCGCCGGAACAACAGCAAGGCAGCTGTTTGTATCGCCGAGTACCAGCATGGCATCCGGCTTCTCGCTTTCGAACACACGATCGATCAAACTTATGACATTACCGATCGTCTGGGCGGCACTCGTGCCCGCACTGTCGAGGAAATGATCCGGCTTTCTGACGCCAAGATCATCGAAGAAAATTTGGTTCAGTTCATAGTCGTAATTCTGCCCTGTGTGGACCAGAACGTGATCGCAATAGGCATCGAGCTTCGCCATTACGCGCGACAACCGAATGATCTCCGGCCGCGTTCCAACGACAGTGACAACCTTGAGCTTTTTCACGAGAGCACCTTCATCGCGATGGTGTCCGGTCGCGCACGATCGAAAATCTCATTCGCCCACAACATGACGATGAGCTCATCCTCGCCAATGTTCGTGATATCATGTGCCCAGCCTGGCACCGTCTCGACGGTGTATCCATCGCCACCGCGGACGTCGATTTCGCGCAACTCACCGGTTAGGATGTGGCGAAAGCGAAAGCGTGCGAGCCCGCGTATCACCACGAACTTCTCGGTCTTGCTATGGTGGTAGTGCTCGCCCCGCGTAATGCCGGGATGCGCGGTGAAATACGAGAATTGCCCACAGTCCGGAGTTTTCAACACTTCGGCAAATGCCCCACGCGGGTCGCCGTAGATCGGCACCTGATAGGCAAAGGCCTCTGGTGGCAGATAACTAACATACGTCGAATACAGAGCCCGAACCAGCCCAGTTCCCACCGGTGGGATCACAAGAGAGCGGCGACTGTCCTTAAAGCTCTGGATGACGCTCGAAACTTCCCCGACCGTCGTCTCGTAAACGGGACCAGCCTCCACCGGTCCGCTCTCGACTGGTGGCGATTTCAGTAAGCTCAGAAACGCGTCCGCTACGTCATCGATATAGATCAAGCGCAACTTTGCTGCGGGATCATTGACAGTGATGGGAAGGTCGCGTGCAATGTTGTGGCAGAAAGTCGCGACAGCAGAGTTGTAGTTAGGACGCGCCCATTTCCCGAACACGTTGGTCAAGCGGAACAGATACACCGGCGAACCGCTCTCGCGCCCATAGCGTAAGAGAGCATCCTCGGCCGCAAGCTTACTGCGACCATAGGCATTCGGCATCACGGCCTGGGTCGACGAAGTGAAAACGATAGGCACCGCCACGCCTCTGGCCGCAAGCATCGAACACAGCGCCTCGGTGACCCGCGCATTGCCCGAGGCGAACTCATCTTCGCTTTTGGGCCTGTTCACGCCAGCAAGGTGAAACACAAATTCAGCCGACGCGATGGCAGCCTCAAATTGCTTCTGAGACGTGTTACGCGTTATGCCAACCACATCATTGTATCCGGCCTCGCGCAGCCGCACACTCAGGTTGGCGCCCATGAATCCGTCAGAGCCTGTCAGGACGATGCGCATGATAGTCAATCATCCACAGCGGCAGACTCGCCGCGCTTCACACGCTGCATCAGGTCCAGGCGAAGCAATAACTCCTTCATGCCTTCCACATCGAGCTGATGGGTATTGTGCGAATTGTAGTCCTGACCGAGGTTGATGCGCTTCTCACCCTTCTCGATAAACTTCTCATAATTGAGGTCGCGTCCGTCCGGCGGCACGCGATAGTAGCCACCAAGATCTTCCGCATGGCTCATCTCTTCACGGCTAAGCAGCGTTTCGTACAGCTTCTCACCATGACGTGTACCGATTTCCTGGATAGGATGGTCAGACCTCCCCATCAGATCGAGGAGCGCACGTGCAAGCGTTAGCACTGTTGCAGCGGGGGCCTTCTGCACGAAGATATCGCCGTTGTTGCCATGCTGGAAGGCATACAAAACCAGTTCCACCGATTCATCCAGCGTCATCATGAATCGCGTCATAGCCGGGTCCGTCACCGTGATCGGCTCACCTGCCAGAACCTGCTGAATAAACAGCGGAATGACCGATCCACGCGAGGCCATCACATTGCCGTAACGCGTGCCGCACACAACAGTCCCCTCAAGATTGCGCGAATGAGCAATCATAACTTTTTCCATCATGGCCTTCGACATGCCCATGGCATTGATCGGGTAAACCGCCTTGTCTGTAGACAGACAAACGACGCGCTTCACGCCTGCCGCGGCTGCCGCTTCCAGTACATTCTCAGTACCGAACACATTGGTGCGAACCGCCTCCATCGGATGGAATTCGCAAGACGGCACCTGCTTCAGCGCAGCCGCGTGAAAGCAGAAATCGACATCACGCATAGCCGCCGACACGCTGCGTTGATCGCGCACGTCGCCGATATAGAACTTCAGCTTGGAATTCGCATAACGCTTCCGGAGATCGTCCTGCTTCTTCTCGTCACGGCTGAATACCCGGATCTCGCGCAAATCCGAATCCAGAAAGCGATTGAGAACCGCTTTCCCGAAAGAGCCCGTCCCACCAGTGATCAAAAGAACACGATCTTTGAACATCCTAGTCCCAAACTCCACGAGGCTTTCCCCGCACTGCCGTGCACAATAGCCTGCCTATATGTCAGCCGCCGTCAGCTTCGTCCACCGACAACGAGAGAGCGGACCATCTCGTCCTTCGTCTCAAAAGACGGATAATTGATGAGAACTGCTTTGTACGGCCCTTTAAACACAAACATGCTCCCCGCGGCAGCGCCGATCACACCACATGCGGCAAGGAGTTTGCTCATATCGCCCAGCGAACCCGCGCCCCCGAGAACGGTCATCGGCAACCCAACGGCCGAGCGAACGTCGCGAGCAAAGGGTATATCGTAACCCTTCATTTTGCCGTCATTGTCGATCGAGTTGATCACGACCTCACCCGCTCCAAGCTCCTCGGCCTGCTTCGCGACGCTCAATGCCTCGCGGCCGGTATTCCGCGTCCCGTTGTGGGTCCAAACGTGATACGCACCGCTCCGCGGATCCTTCTTGTAGTCGATAACAACCACGACGCTCTGATTGCCGATCTCTTGAGCCGTGGCTGAGATAAGTTCAGAATTCTCGATCGCCGCGGAGCTGATCGCCACCTTCTCAACGCCAAGTGCGATAATGCGCCTAGCCTGCTCGACGGTTTTGATGCCGCCACCGTAACAAAGCGGCATACGGCATTCGACCGCCAGGTTGGCGATCATCTTGAAGTCTGGTTCCACACCATTCACACTCGCATCAATATCGAAGACTGCGAGTTCGTCCGTTTCTTTCTCATTGAAAATCTTCACGGCATTGATCGGATCGCCCACATACTTGGGATCCTTGAACTGTACCGTTTTCACCAGTCCCCCACGATGAACCAGAAGGCTTGGGATGATGCGAGGACGCAGCACGTTACAGCTCCGCGAAGTTCTGTAGCAGCCGCGTACCAAAGCGGTGGCTCTTTTCCGGATGAAATTGAACGCCGTAGATATTAGCCGCATTCACGGCACAGCAGAACTCTGCGCCGTACTGAGAAGTCGCAATGACATTCTCGGCACGGTCGCACTTCAAATAGTAGGAGTGCAGAAAGTAGAAACGTGCACCCGACTGCAACTCTTTGAAGAGCGCGTTATCGCCCACGGACTGCACATCATTCCAGCCCATATGCGGTGTCGGCATATCCTTGGTTGCTTCCCATGACTTGAATGCCTTTACTTCCGCATCGATCCAACCAAGGCCAGCAAGACGCCCCTCATCGCTCGAGCGAGCCAGCATCTGCGCGCCTACACAGATGCCAATGACAGGCACTCGCTTGTCGACCACCAGATCATCAAGCACGCTCCGCATGCCTGAACGATCAAGGAGCTCCATCGCGTGATCGAAGTGCCCCACACCAGGCAAAATCAACTTCGTGGCCCCAGCCAGCGCGTCTGCATGCTTCGCAATTGATATCGGAATATTCAGCCGATTATAAACATTCGCAAAGGCCGCGATGTTACCCAGCCCATAATCGACAATCGTGATCATCGCACAATCATCTTCTGCAGACCCAGCCCTCGCAGCACCTGCGTCCCCAGATCGATAAGCGCCATGCTGTGGCTGTAGTCGCGGTAGGTCTTGTTCGGACCCTTCAGGAGCTCCTGCATTTCCGGAACGGTCATGTCGAGCTTGGTAGCGACATACTCAAAATCCTGCCGCATGGACTCTTCATCGTAAGCCGGCTGCGCGATCTTCTCCAACGCCTCATCCCGCGACAGCTGCTTGGTGAGGATCAGACTGGAGAAATGCGCGCGCCGCTTGTCATAGCCAAACTTCGTCGGCAGCCAGTACCCCTCATAGAAGCGAGTGAAGCGTGATTCATAATGTTTGTGCGCGTACTTCTGCCAGCCGAACTTATCGGCAAGCTCCTGCATGGCCTCATCCTTAAGATAAGGAAAATTGTTCAGCGGCTTGACGACCCGCATCCCCTTAACGAACCGATAGTAGATCTTGAACTTGAAGATATCCGCCATCGGAAACGTCGAAAGCGGCCGCTCCCCAAATCGGCGATGAATATCCTTCAGCTGCCGCAAATCAGATGCGTGATAGTGCCATTCGAGTGGCTCTCGCACACACTCGGTCGAATAGTTGGCACCGGTGATGACGTACTTGAAGCCATGTTCAGCTGCAAAATTGTACAGCGCGGCAAAGAAAGCGTGATCCTGCGGCGTATCGAGATGCGGGACCTGCGCCTTGAAGAAAGCGCGTTGCAGATCCTTCATCTCCTCCCAATTGACGACTTCGGTATGAAGATCAAGGCCGAGACCGTCGACCATTTTTTCGATGTTGTTGACCGACTGCTGGGAATTCCATCCGGCATCAACATGGAAAATCAGCGGGCGCAGCCCCAGCTTCTCCTTGGCGAGATAGGCAACGTAGGAGCTATCAACGCCGCCGCTGACGCCGATAATACAGTCGTGATCGCGATCCTTTCCTTCCTCGCGTATCCCGGCCGCTACGGCCAGCATCTCCCGCTCTCCGCGCTCGTCCGGATGCCAGTTCGGCAAGATATTGCGATGATAATTATTGCAGTAATCGCACCATCCACGCTTGTCGAACGTGATGTTCGAATCTGACGTGTCCATGATGCAGTTGGTGCAAATACAGTATGCTCGTGTCATTGTCGCTCGTCAGACCTTCATCTTGCATTTAAGGCCAGCTCGGGTCGCAGCCCACGCTATTTGATACCCGTCTTTCTAGCCCGACTTTGTTCGGCACGACAGCCAAAATGGCTGCCAAATCATAATCAAAGCAGCACCACCCACAGGCGATCCGGCGCAAATTGCCCGCCTCCCTCTCATCAAGAACATGATTCCTGGTGCCAGCACTGCTACGGAATCCAGACCGGTGCTCATTCCGAAATCCTAGCATCAACGGAACGCCCCCAAAATTGAAGCAATCTCATTCGCGGCATATCCGCTCCCGTAGATGTTCGGGACATCGGTCGGAAAGCTATGCTCGCGCAGGGCTCTTGCGATCGCATCGACGTCTGCCCCCACCAGCCTGTTAAACCCCCCGTCAACAAGCTCAACCCACTCCGTCTCCTCACGCAAAGTCGCGCACGGAACCCCGTGGAAATAAGCCTCCTTCTGTACGCCTCCACTATCCGTGAGGATCATGGCCGCATTTCTCTCCAGCCACAGCATGTCAAGATAGCCAACAGGTTCTACTATCTCGATCGCCGCAGACGGCTGAAGCCCGAACTCGGATAACCGCTTACGCGTACGCGGATGCAACGGCAAAATCACACGCATCGCGCTATGGGATAACCCTTCGAGAATTTGCCTCAGCTTCTCCGGGTCATCGGTGTTCTCTTTGCGATGCACCGTCGCCAACGCATAGCGCCCGGGAGAAACATCGAGCGCTCCAAGAATTTGCGACCGGCGCGAAGCGACGTCAGTGAATATCCTCACCGCATCGAACATAACATCGCCGACGTGCTTGACTTTCTCGCCTCTGATCCCCTCCTCGTCGAGGTTCTTCAGGGCGGCAGGAGATGGCGCAAACAGAAGGCTTGAGAGATGATCCGTTAGAACACGATTGATTTCTTCGGGCATTCTCCGATTGAACGAACGCAGTCCGGCCTCGACATGAACAATCGGTATCTGCATCTTGGCAGCGGCGAGCGCGCCAGCGAGTGTCGAATCTGTATCGCCGTAAACCAGAACACAGTCGGGACGCTCCTCGTCCATCACCCGTTCGAGCGCTTGCAAAGCGCGCCCGGTATTTTCACCATGAGAGCCGCCCCCAATTCCAAGATTGAACTTGGGCGCAAGAATATCGAGCTCGTGGAAGAAAACGTCCGACATGTTGTTGTCAAAGTGCTGTCCGGTATGGACCAATACCTCGTTCATGTCTCCATGATCTCTCAGAGCACGACTGACCACCGCCGCTTTCACGAACTGCGGCCGAGCACCTACTACCGTTAGAACCCTCGTGATCGACGGCATCAAACCGCTCGCGAACATTTACAAAGCATTGTCACACCAAAAAACCGAACACAGCGAAAAACATCGCCACCGCCGCTCATCACAACAGGGAGAACGCCGCAGCCCCGACCTTCACGCCCAGAGCAAGCACGGCCCAAATACAAACCACCTTCGATGAGGAGAGCAGTTCTCGCGCAACGCCTGACCAGCTCGAATGAACCACCATCAACACCACAACGAGATATGTGCCATAAAACAGAAGGCCTGATACGGCATAGGCCTCCGACAACAATACCGCAGGCACGACAACAACGGCTCCGACTCTGAGAACCAAGCCGAATATTTGCAGCAAGAGCGCAAAGCGCTGCTGGTTCGTAACGTGTAGCGCCATGGACACCGGGCTCGCGAGGAATTGCATTGCAAACCAGGGCGTCATCCATGCCATCAGCGTACCGGCACGTCGCCACTCCTCGCCAAAGACTTTCGCTGCAAGATCGGGCGCCAGCACCCCTCCAAAGATCAATGGGCCAATGCCGGTTCTGATCAACGATCCGCACACCTGCACGGTAAAATCACCGAGTCGCCCGAGCCTGTACTCAGCCGGAGCCTGAGAGAGATACACCTGAGCGATAGCGCTACCAAGAATACTCATGGGCGCCTGCATGACCGTCAGCGCAAGAAGCAGGAATCCGGCTTCAGCATGCGCCGCCATTGCCGCAATCATAACGATGGGTAATTGGATCGCCGCAACGTTACAGAGCGCCTCTAATGCGGAATATTTCGGAAATCGATGATACTGCGAAAACATCGCACGCATACCCGACCAGGACAGCGCCTCGAACGTTTTTACGCCACGGACAAATCTGCACCCCAATCCGCAACAACCGACGGCGCCGTTCAGCACGGGCCCAACCACCAACCCGAACGGGGTTGCGTGAAGCCACCCCCAACCGGCTTGCACTCCCGCAGCACCAGCCGTTTGCACGATACGGTTCTTCGCAATCAGACCGAAGCTCTTCCCGCGCACAAACCAGAATTGCAGCGCGCTATACGCGCTAACAAAGAGAACGCCAATCGGCAACAGCCACAGATGCCTCTCAATATCCGGCTGCCCGAACCATCTGAAAACCGACGACGGCACGGCAAAAATGGCCAAAAACAACATCAGCGAGACTGCACATGCGCAGAGCAACGCAAGCCCAAGCACATTGATCGCGTCGCCGTCCTTCTCCGGGATAGCCACAGCAACATCGAAGCGCAAACAAGCCGAGACTGAAAAGATCGACAAGAGACTGGTGAATACCGCAAGCACACTGAAATCACCCGGCGTGTAGAGACGCGTCAGAACCGGCAAGGCCAATGCCGAGATCGCAGCTGCAAGGCCGGCTCCTCCAACCAGCACACCCACAGCGCGAACGAAAGCACGCGCCCTTAGCTCTTCCAGGAACTTGCGGATCAAGAGAGAGACCTCCGCTAGCACGTATGCGCGCAGACCGTCAGAGCTAGATCCAGCGACTCGCTCACTCATCAGCTCCAGTCCGATCAGCATGCAAGTTCAACAGGCTCGGCACCAGGACCCGGCCGCGATCAAAATACTTCCGAGCCAACTCGAGCGTCTTTCGCGAATGGTGCAGATCTGTAACCACAACCGCATCGACTTCACCGGCCGCAGCGTCGAATGACTGAACTACGTGCACGCCGACGAATTGCTCGGCTTTTATATCCGGGTCGACGACCATGACGATGTTGGCGCCATGCTCAATGCCACAGATGATACAAATCTCCGCCAGATCTGAACGGCCTGCGAGCGCGATTCGGCGAAAACCACGCATCCGGGCCTCTGCCAACACCGCGCCGCAATCGGCCTTAGATCGGCGAAAAAATTCAAGCGAATGGCTCAAATAGCTCACCGTCAATCGGGACTTTTCGGCAAACCCCTTCGAGGTGAGATAATAGGCATAACGCCGCGCAGGAACCTGCCTAACCTTGACCAAACCTTTGTTAATGCAACGCTTCAGGTAAGCATTGACCAATCCCAAGGCCACGCCGATATCTTGCGCAAGACGGCGCTGACTCTGCGCACCATCTCGCTCGATGGAAACCAGCAGATCCAGCACCACCTTTGCTTCATCCGGGTCTATTTTCGGCGCAATCGACATCCGGCCCGCAGTCACCTTACCCCGTGCACGAAGCCTGATAGACTGTTCACGCCATGAACGTCAACAGCGTTCATCACGTGAACGCTGTTGACGGACCGGTCGCAGTATGATTGCCGCCAACTGATAACGGCCCGTCCAACGACTGGGAAGGGCGCAGTCCAACCGCGCAAGAACGACGATTACGACGGACTAGAAGCGAGAACTCCTCTCGTCTCAGGCATCCCATCGAATGATGAGATCCGATCGCCAATCGGTGTTGCAAGTTCAGCACCCAGCAGGCAAACCATACCGCACCACATGCGGCCCAATAACATCGAGCCTGCCGTGAAACGAACGTTCGACATACTTGCTGCGACAGCGGGATTGCTGGTTTGCACGCCTATCATCTTCATTATGGTCATTCTGATTCGTCGAGATTCCGAGGGGCCGGGGATTTTTGCGCAGGAGCGGGTTGGCCGCGCCGGCCAGGTATTTCGATGCTACAAACTGCGGACCATGACATTTGGAACGCCAAACGTTCCGACCCATCACTCAACAGCTGCGCAAGTCACCAAAATGGGGCGCTTTCTTCGTCACACTAAACTCGACGAATTGCCTCAGCTATGGAATGTGCTGAAGGGGGAGATGAGTCTCGTCGGCCCGCGTCCTTGTCTGCCCACCCAGACCGAGCTTGTTCACGAGCGATCGCGCCGCAACGTACTCTCCTTGCGTCCAGGCATTACCGGTCTCGCCCAGACCCGTGGAATTGACATGTCAGACCCGGTTCGCCTCGCCGAAACCGATGAAGAATATCTGCGTCAGCAGAGCTTTTTGCTCGATATGAAGTTGCTTTATCAAACTGCCTTTGCTGGCTCCGGCCGAGGCGACAGAGTCCGAGAATAAAAGACAAGAGTACGCAGCATTGTATTGGTGGCGCCAGCGTGCACGACCAACTCGTTATTCCGCTTTACTACGCCGCAAGCAGCTCCAGCAACCGGATGAAACCGTCGCGCCAACCATAGTCCGGCGCCAGCGTGTGTGTATGCCAATTCACACTCGCCTCACCTCCAGTTACACGAACCTCATCGATCCAGCGAGCCATCGACGCCTGTCTCTCCACGGCATCGAGACGCATGTAATCGTAAAAATGCGAGTCCATGAAAACCATGGGGATAGCAAGAATCTGCAACGGACGCTCGCGATCCGCATCCCATGGATTGAAACGAAGAGCCGCGCCGCAACGAAAAGCAGGCCGGTCGTTAAATCCGAGGGTCGAATCAAGCTTGAGCCCCGCGGCGGATTGAGCAGTCCATGTCTTGCGCCAATCGAAACGGAGCCAATGCTGACGACAGCGCACCACAGAGGTTCCGGTTGCCTGAACGAGGCGCGCCAACTCCTCAGCGATACGCGAGGAATCATCGTAGCTATCAAACGAAGGATGAAGGCCTACCGTCCACCCGCCATCGAGAAGGAAACGGATCTCAGGCCTCAGCTCGGCTTGCGTAACGTCGTAGCCAGGGTCGACCAGCATGCGGCGCAATGAGCCGCGCTTCAAGCCTGGAGCTCCACCGTAGAAATGAAATGTACTTCGCAATCCGAAGGTTGTCTCCAACTTCCGGACGTCATCGATTTTACGATAATCTGGGCTAGTCGTTGCAAAGTAGAGCGCATGACGAGCCCGCCGTGCGGCCTCCTGCCCCTGCAAATGAAGAGCTGCTCGACCAGCATTGAACAGGTGAAAAGCCGTCTGCTTTGAACGGATCTCGAATGTCTTCGAGATCGCATCCACGTCGTGCGTGAGATCAATCTTCGCGACCGGCGTCTGAACAAAGAGCCGAACCTCGTCGGACTGCGTCGCCCTCGCCGCCATCCTCCGTAAGAGGAGAAACATGCGGTTGACCCAAGCCCGATCATACAATCGGACATCCACCTCCTTAGTGAGGAAAGAGTAGGAGGACGTCAGCCCGACCGGTTCTTGCCCTCCCGACAGAAAGAAAAAGGCCGCCATGATCCAATTGCAACGATCAAATTCCGGCCCAGGCCCTTCGGCGATACTGCTGCAATCGACCAACAAAGCAGACTTCTCGCCGACGCCTATGTCCGCCGCCCAATCCGGCAGCTCGACCATGGTGCACTGGCGAGTCGCCTCGCCTGTGATCACAGGCATCGGAAGCTTAGCGATCAAGTCGCGCAATCTACCCGGCCAATAGCGCGCACCGGCGTCCAGAACCCATTCCCGGCGCGCATTCAACCGGGCTGAACTTGCAGTATCGTTCAGTTCAACGCTCGCATGCATCGCAACTACACTCGGGGCTCAAGATGATTATGACGCTGAAAACATGGACAAGTCGGTCCAGAGATCATCAGCCTAGGGACCTGCTATACTGCGCATTTTACAAAGTATCACTCAATTTGAGGGCGCGGGGGCGTCTTTGGGCAGTATTGTACGGCCATCATCTATAATGTAACGGCAGAGAGGAACCAGCAGCAGTACGCTGCGCCGCCATCCGAACGTGTAGGACGCCATGCCCCACCCCGGCCATGATCGACAGGTGTATGAGCGCGAGATCCATGCCGTACTGCCAAGAGTCCTCGCATTGTTCGATGACAACCCGGTCAGCAACACCCGCGGTACGGCAGATAGACTTTACTGGTCATGGAAGCTGATCGACTATCCAAATGCGACCCCGCAAGGACTTGTTCACGGACTCGCCTTGCTGATCGCGGCAGGAAAGCTCCCTTGGAATATCAACCCGTCGACAATCCTCGAAAGGATAGATGCCGCGATTGATGCTGCGTCAAGACAATGCGCCTCGAACGGAAGCCTCGTGGAAGCCTTCCCTCACGAGGGATCATTCTGCGTCACCGCTCTTGTCGCCTATGATATTCTTTGCTGCATAGACATCCTGGAACCTCACATCGAACGCTCGCGCTCGATCAGGTGGCGCAACTGCGTCGCACCAATGATAGCGTTCTTGATGAAGGCCGACGAAACACACGCCATCATCTCCAATCACCTTGCCACCGCATCCGCCGCGCTCTTTCGGTGGTCCGAAGGCGGTGACGCGCGTGCAAAACAACGAGCTGAGGATCTTCTTGGCGTCATTCTCAAGAACCAATCCAGCGAGGGCTGGTTTCTAGAGTACGACGGCGCAGACCCAGGATATGAAACGTTGGGACTTGGTTATTTGGCGGACATCTATGGCCGCCACCCCTCGAAAGAGCTTGAGACTGCTCTAGAGCGGTCCTTGCAATTCATTCGTTACGCCGCGCACCCAGACGGCTCTTTCGGGGGAAGCTACGGCAGCAGAAACACTCGCTTCATATATCCGGCGGGTTTCGAAATTCTGGCATCCTCTCTGCCCGTAGCAGTCGCGCTGGCCGCGTTTGCGAGGAACAGCATCGCTACGCGCAGTATCCCCGTCCTGTCCTCAATGGACGATACAAATCTTGCACCGATGTTTAACGCCTACTGCCGTGCCTTAAGCGCGCCGACATTCGTCGATTCCCAACAGCTTCTTCTACCCCACCAGACAGCGAATACTTGGCGAAAGAGCATGCCAAAATCCGGACTGACCATCGATAACGGACCGGGTCACTATACAATAGTTTCGTCGTTCAAAGGCGGCATCGTCTACCATTTCATGAAAGATAGAAAGACCAAGCCACTGCTGGACGCAGGAGTTGCTGTTGTTGCGAACGACAAGATTTACACTACCCAAGCATTCAATCGCAACAACCCCGTCACGATACGCGACGATCAGCTGGTTATCGAAGCAGAGTTCGCAGCGGTGATCTCCGAACAGCAAACGCCGTTGACGATGATCATCCTGAGGGGATTGTCTTTAACGGCATTCCGCATTCGCCCGCTGCTCGAACTTTTCAAACGAATGCTCGTCCGCCGTCTTATTACGGGAAAGAAGACAATAGATCTAAAGAACCGTCGAATTATCACATGGGGCGCGGACTTGACTGTTCATGACGAACTCATTGGGCCTATCGATGCAAAGCGAATTCCGCTCACAAAGCCATTTCGAGCGATCCACATGGCGAGCAGCGGGTACTGGCAGATAGGCGACGATCGCACATGATCCCACGGTTCAAACCCGCGCTGGGCACACAGGAGATTCTCGCGGCCCTAAGAGCCGGCGACAATCTGGACGTCGTGCGATTTGAGACCTCCTTCGCAAGAGAAGTCGGGCAACAACACGCCGTAGCATTTCCATACGGTCGAACCGGGCTTCTGATGTTGCTCAAAGCTCTCGGCCTCCAATCAGCGGAAATTATCTGTCCAGCCTATACATGCGTGGTGGTTCCACACGCCATCGTTCTAAGTGGAAATTTCCCTGTCTTTGTTGACAGCGGCAGCGATGCAAATATGGATCTCGACGCGGCGGAAGCCCTAATCGGTCCGCAAACCAAGGCGTTGATTGCCACGTCAATATTCGGCCATTCCGTCGACCTCGACAAGCTGGCTGGCATTCAACGGCGACACCCCGACCTGATCATCGTCCAGGATTGCGCGCATTCGTTTCTCTCCGAATGGCAAGGAGAACCCGTCCATCGCGCAGGACGCGCAGCTGTGTTTGGAATGAACGCCAGCAAGATGATGATGTCGGTCTTCGGAGGCATGGTCACGACTGACGATGCCACGCTAGCCCAACGCCTGCGGGAAATTCGCGATCACAATGTTCTCGCCGCACCAGCGGGAAAGACCATCGCGCGCCTTCTGTACCTCCTGGCTCTGTATCCGGCGTTCTGGCAACCGTTCTACGGCGTCACCGAAACATTGCGGCAAAGCGGTCTCCTCGATCGCTTCACCCGATACTATGATGAGAACATAATCGACATGCCTCGCGACTTCCTGATCGGAATGTCGCGACTAGAAGCGCGCGTCGGCCAGATTCAAGCCATGCGGCTCAGACCATTTGTCGAAGCTCATCGCGCCTATGCTGAATTCTTCCGAAACAGCCTTGCCGGTTTAACCACTCTATCCTGGATCGCCGCACCGCCCGGCTCCAGTTTTTCTCACATCGCTGCCCGCGTCGCAGACAAGCGCGATGTCATGGATAGGGCGCACGCTGCGGGAGTCCAACTCGGCGAGGTGATCGAATATTCCATCCCGGAGATGGCGGCCTATCGCAGCCGGGGCAGCGATCTACGAGCCTTTCCGATGTCTGCGGCCTTCTCCCGGCAGACGATCAATTTACCTGTTGCAGGCCGCTTCAATGTCAAGAATGCCGAGCGCATCGCGAAGGTTCTCCGCAAGATTCTGGAGCAGCAACCGCCTGTTACAGCGCTTCCGAACTGAGACTCTTGCCGAGCCTATGCCCCTCGACCACGCAGACAACAAGCGGACACCCGACCAGCAGCAGCTGGAAGGCCAAGCTCAGAATACGATGAACTGTTGCCAACACCATTCCAATAGAGAATAACCGCAATTTGGCAGGCCCGGTTGAGGATGGTTGACCTTTCAATGGACATGGATGGCGGTATAATACTCAGTCTAATCATCCCAGCTTACAATGAATCATCGATTATCCTCCGCAACATCGAGGAGATCGAAGGCTGGATGAAGGAGAACATGCCGGACCTAGCATACGAGATCGTCGTTGTAGACGACGGCTCTACCGATGCCATGGGACAGCTGATCGACGAACGCGCGAAGAACGATCCCCTGCTAAGGCCCCTACACCACAAAGGCAACAAGGGACGCGGGCGCGCAATTCGAACCGGCTTTTCTGGCAGCAGAGGCAAGTATGTTATCTGCCTCGACGCGGACCTCTCCTATTCACCAAAGCACATTCCCCATCTGCTCAAGCCGCTCCAGAACGACCAAGCTGACATCACGCTTGCGTCCGCCTATCATCCTGATGGCAGCGTCAGCAATGTGCCCCTTTCTCGGGCACTGCTGTCTCGCTGGGGGAATCGCATACTCAGTGCGGGAGTACAGGGCAAGTTCAGCACCGTCACCTGTGTCGTTCGCGGCTTCACGCGCGAAGTATTAGATCAGCTCGAACTAATTAACGATGGGAAGGACCTGCATCTGGAGATTATTCAAAAGGCCGAATTGTTCGGCCTCCGGGTCGTCGAGATACCCGGCCATCTGAAGTGGCGCGATCGCGACCGTGGCCGTAAACGCAAAAACAGATTGCGAGATTATATTCCTTTCATCTCGATGTCAGGGACGATCGCCTCCCACCTTTCTTACAACTATGTCCTCCGTCCTGGAACAATTCTCACCATCCCTGTATTAGGGATGCTGCTCATCGCTCTGCTGGGCATCATGCTGACCGTATATAGCTTTGTCGACCGGCTGATCGAGTCTCCCAACCCTTTTGGACTCATGACGATCTATGTCGCACTCCGTGAGACGCTCATTCGAGGCCAACTCACCTTGTCGATCTCGGTAGGCTCGCTGGTCATATCGGCAATATTCATCGCATTCTACTTTGCCTCGCAGCAAACAAAGAAAAACTACGAAGAGCTGTACACTTTGTTGAATCGAATGAACTTGCGATTGAAGCAACTCGAGTCTGAGAAGGAAGGCTGATGTGTGGCATCTGCGGATGTGCTGGTTCGCCCGACAATTCGAGGCGCGTTTCAGCCATGCTCGGTCGGATCAGTCATCGAGGTCCGGATGGTGAAGGCACTTGGCAATCGCCAGTTATAACGCTCGGCCACAGACGTTTATCGATTGTCGACCTGTCGCCCAGCGGTCATCAACCGATGACGTCGGCTAACGGGAACGTGACGACCGTTGTTAACGGAGAGATCTACAATTATCCCGCCCTGCGCCGCGAACTAGAAGCAAAGGGAGCCGTCTTTCAATCCCGCAGCGACAGCGAGGTCGTACTCCAAGCCTATCAAGACAGCGGCACAACCTCCTTCTCAACGTTCAATGGCATGTTCGCGTTCGGACTATGGGATGATCGGGTCCAGAAGCTGTTCCTCGTACGCGATAGATTGGGCATTAAGCCGCTTTATTACTGGGTTGATCCATCGAGCAACAGCTTCTGTTTTGCATCGGAAATCAAAGCGATCTTGGCCGCAGCGGGTCGAGACCGCTGGCTCATTGATGCCGAGGGCCTCGCCCAATACCTGACTTATCAGAATCTGATTGGAGACAGAACACTATACGATGGCATACGAATGGTGCCACCCGGACACTATGTCGAGTATGATCGAAATGGCATAAAGATCTCAAAATATTGGGAGCCAATATTCTCACAAAAGCAGTGCAATGATTTCTCTGAAGAAATCGAGCGCTTTCGCGACTTGTTCTCCCGCTCTGTTGAACGACACCTAATGAGTGACGTACCGATTGCTTGCTACCTGAGCTCTGGATTCGATAGCTCGATGGTGAGCGCAACAGCTGCGAAACTCATGCCAGAGCCTCCAATAGCATTTACCGGCCACTTCTCGGAAGGCGCATGGTACGATGAAAGCACCGGCGCCAGCGATATTGCGACCCACCTCGGCATTCCCGTGCGCAAGGTGCCGATCGACGCAAACGATTTCGCGAAGCACCTCGACGACGTGATTATCGCCTTGGACCACCCCCGCATGGGTATGGGAGCGTTCTCACAGTTTATGGTGGCGAAAGCTGCTGCAGAAGAACGCAAGGTTATCCTCACCGGTCATGGCGGCGACGAGCTGTTCTCAGGCTATCCGGTCTTTAAGCTGGCAATGCTGTTGAAGAATCTCCGATCGAAACAGCTCGCCGGCACCTTAAGCTCGCTAAAGTTTCACGAACTACCTCACCTGGTCTACTTCTCCATGCGCCTCATCAGCGGAGTCGGATCGTTCTTGCCCGTGCTGTTTGACAAGGCTGAACAAAGCAGAATTCTCAATCAAAGAGCATCGGAGGCGGTCAAGCGCACAAACCCCGAAAAATCGCTGCAAACGTTGCTCGCCCCCATGCGCTCTGACTATGAGCGCATCTTAACGACTTATCTTCAGGTGTACCTTCCTGGTTTGCTTGTCATAGAAGACAATATCTCAATGGCGCATGCGCTTGAGGCTCGGACGCCGTTTCTCGACAACGAAATTGTCGATTACTCACTTAGCTTGCCGGAAGAAACCAAGCTTCAAAAAGGAACGCTAAAGGCCATCATCAAGGGTGTCGCACGCGGCACCCTACCTGACAGGATCTTCAGCATGCCAAAGCGAGGCTTTCCAACACCGTTACCGGCATGGCTACGAGGTCCCCTTGCAGAATGGCTGAAAGAGCGCCTTTGTGGTCCTAATACACGTCTGAATCTAATATTCAGCGATGCCTATTTGGCGAATGTTACTTCAAACTATCTCGGGTCGTGGCGAAAGCATATTCGAATTTTGGACGAAATCCCCACTCATCGGATATGGATGCTACTCTGCCTAGAAAGCTGGTTACGCCAAACTGAAAAGGTGCACGGAGTTAGCATATCTATCGATTAACGACGCTTAAACAAACACGTTGAGCTGTCTCCTCAGCATCGAAGTATTGGATAGTCGCCTGCTCCAAAAAGCCGCCCGAAGTAACGACTAATCCGCTCTTGCTGATGTCTCCCCCGCGAGCTTTCAAGCTGTTGCGTGCGCACTACCACTTGACCATATCACCCGGACCCAGAGCCAGATGCCTCTACGATCAGCGCTACCCAAATGGTATTCAAACACATTGTTCGGTGATCGTGAGAAATGGGGAAAGACTCCAAACACCAAAGACCCTTCGTGGATCGAATGGGTCAACCGCGAGCCAGAAATTTACCGAGCGAACCAAAAGGCGGGCGTTGGAAGCCGCGTAAACAACGCAGGCTATAGAATTCTCGGAACAATCGACCTATCCGGTAAGACCGTTCTAGAGATTGGCCCTGGCGAACTAACCCATACCAATCAATGGGTCGGAATTCCTGAGCGCTATATTCTTGTCGATCAATCCCAGGATTTTCTGACCTCCGCTGAGGCAACGTTGCGCCCCATGCACATCGCTGTGGAGAGCCATCTGGTCAGCCGTCACGGTCCGGCATTAAGCGATATTCGTGAAAAGTCGGTCGATATTGTCTTGAGCTTTGCCAACCTCGAGCACTTGCACCCGCTAGAAGATCACCTCAACGAGATAACAAGGGTTCTCAAGCCAAATGGCCTACTCGCAGGAGCAATTCCATCAGAGGGCGGCTTGGCCTGGGGAGTCGGACGCTATCTCACTTCTCGCCGGTGGTTTGAAAAGAACACAAACATCGACCTGTACAAACTCATTTGCTGGGAGCACCCGAACTTCGCTGACGAGATCTTGGCTTGCATAGCCGGTAGTTTCGAATTTGAGCGCCGAGCGTACTGGCCTACTCGAGTACCTAGCATCGATGCTAATCTCGTGATCTCGTTCGTTTGTAGATTGCGCGAGCGAACGGGCACGCGCTACAGTTGACTGCTCTTCACGGCCGGACTTTGAAATGATTTTTCTAGTATTAGGTGACGATAAAATCTGTCGTGCATTTGTTCGCGACAATGTAGTACCGGAAAGCGTCAAGCTGATTCGCGACAAATCGAGTGCGGGGATAGGTCGTATTTTGCGCCTCGTACGCAAGGGAGTGCTAACACCAAAGCAGGTCGTACAGATCGCCCTCGCCGAAACATCTCGAGCCAGAGCCCCAGCGTATTCTGCGGAAGAGGTATCCTCGTCCAATGAGCTTCTAAAGTTGGTCGAGACATACAGCCCCTCTAAGATTATCCTGTTTCGCGCAGGACTGATAGTTAACGGCAAGCTTCTTAGTAGCGGCCTGCCTATATGGAACCTTCACGCTGCCAAGATTCCCGAGTACGGCGGCCTTGCGTCAATCTCCCGCGCCCTCCGCGATAGAGCATTTCATCAGTGCGCAACTCTACACGTCGTTACATCTCGCATCGACGATGGCGAAGTGCTCGATACTGAGCCATACACTCTAAGCGCAGATCGAAGCTACGCGGCGAACGAGGCCGTCGCATACGCCGCCGGTTCACGGTTGCTCCGACGAACTTTAGACAGGAGATTACGGCAGAGCTGATGTCTGCCCGCCTCTGAAGAGAAAGCAAGCATCTGCATAGATACGATCAACGCAGAAATACCCCATCAAGGTAGTATCCAGTTTCCGGATATTAGATAGCCTCATAACAACCACTAACGAGCAGACGACGCCGTCAACACTAGAATATGACCGTCATAAAAACGGGATAATGCAACAATCAACGTCTTGACAAAGACGTAGTGCTTTTGCCGGACACTCCAACCTCAGAAACCACACAGCCCCCGCACTTGATCCGCTGGCAGCTAGGGGAACGCTAAAGTTCAGATTGCCCGCAACGATCCATTAGAAATTACTATAGCACCGCCAGACCGATTGACGATATCAGCCCAAGACCGCGCTAAAACGTCATTGCATGAGATTTGAACGTGACGGATTGGCAGTGTTGACCAAGCCGCGTATTGACGCGACTTAGGACGCGCTGAATGCAAGTGAATAGCTCCCCGTTTCGTCGGGGATCACACCCGGCAGTGGAGATGATGCTGTCGGCACGAAACTGAAAGATTATTCTGCGTCACGCAAATGTGCTACCGTTTATGTAGAACTAACGCTGTGAGGCTTGAGACTAGCGGTGCACGCGGTTGCAATTAACTGATGTTACTCTATTGAGTTTGCCCCGCCAAAAGTCGCAAGCTAAGAAGCACCTATGAATAAACTAAGAGCGCTCACAGCAAGGACATTAATAATACCGAGCGCGAAAATTGAAAGCGTTATCGCTATCGGGATAACTCTTTGCGCAGCCATCGCCGTTTGGCATTTCCGAACGGTGAACGCCGCCGAGGCGGGCGCCTTCAATGCATTCTCGCCATCGTGGCTCGCTAACCAGGTCAGCAACACGCCCGCCTTCGCTAAAGATTTCCCGAACGGCGAGCTTGAGGTTCTCAAGTCGCTACCAATGCTAGTCTATCCGATGCTCGGCCGGCACGGAATTAGCGGAATTCTGATCTTCAAAATAATGATGTTTCTCGAGATAGCGTCCATAGTAGCGGGCACGGTCCTCGCGACACGTCTATTACGTCCGGGTGCTTATCTAGTAGAAGGGCTCCTCATTTCAATATTACTGTTTGCGAGCGGATTTATCAATGCAAGCTTGGCTCAGTGGTGGCACCCATACTACGGCTCCGTCTACAACTACGCTTACGGCGCAGGCTTAGCCGGCTCCGCCCTTTTGATTACCGGCCGCGTCCACATCGGTGCCGTACTATTGTCGCTAGCTTACATGACGCATCCCGTTATTGGATTATTGATGCTGTCGTTCGCAGGTACGGCCGTTCTAAGCGAACTCCGACGTTACAACATTATCGCACTCTTTCAGTCCGCCGCGATCTTCATCACTTTCGCCGGCGCATATACTGCTATTGCAATGGGAGGGGCCGGGGTAACGAGCTCGCAGATACCCGCGGATCTTTACATTGGTATAACGCGATTCATGAGCTATCATTGGTACCCTATATCGATTGGTATGTTCGATCGTCTTTACTTTATGAGCCTTGTGCCGCTGACCGGGCTTCTCTTCTTGCTGGCACATTATCTCTTTGGGGATCAGGATCGCTTGACTGGACTGAACCGTCAGCTCGCCGCTGGCTTCCTTACGCTAGTCCTACTGACCGTGTTTGGCGTTCTTGCCTCGGAGTTTTCAAATTCTCCGGTCCTTATCAAGCTCGCCCTGCAAAGAGCCAGCGGCATACTTTTGCTGTTTGGCGCCATAATAATTATTCCAGGTATATGGAACGACATTCAGAAGAAGAATATCGTCTTGGCAACGATTGCACTCTTCATCCTAATATTCCCCTTCGGGGTGACTTATGGGATGCCTGCGTTTATAGCGATCTGCCTCGTTCTGCCAGCGACTATACGTTGCTGGCGTTTGAATCCCCTAAGTCAGCGGTCGTTGACGCTTGCCATACTGGCAATCTTTGCGATCACTGTTTTTGGATGGCTCGCTCTGCGCGGACTAGAAGGCCCCATCGGCGAAGCCTACTTTGCATATGATACCATAAGTAATCTGCCTACATGGGCTGTTGCGACAATCGCGATCTTTTCGGCTGTTGGATTGGGACTACGCAGTAGCACTTCCCTTCTTGTGCTTGTTGGACTGGGAGCCATTTACTGGTCGCCGATCGCTAATCCGTTCACGTATCCAGCGGCGCTCAAGGTCGCTCGCAACTATCTTGCAGCACAACAATGGGCTCGCTTGGAAACATCTCCGGACGCCCTCTTTATGCCAGACCCTGCGCACGCCTATGGTTGGCGCGAAGCATCTGAACGTCCATCATTCGGATCTACACGCGAATGGCTTTATACGTCATTTGCCTACAACACGTCCAAAGCCGTATTCGACGAAGGCCTTAAGCGATACTCGGAGCTTGGACTTGACGCCCGCAACTATCTTAAAATGGACCCGAACATCGCCCGCACCAAGGCTCTCGAAGACGCCCGCCAGTTCTACTATAGCGCACCAGAAAGCTGGTTTCGCGACATGAGCAGACGATATGGAATTCGCTACTTTATTTTTGAAAAAGCTCATATGAAGAATCGACCGCCTACTTCGGTCGTTTTCGAGAATGAAGATTATCTGATTGGAGAAGCGAAGCTCCCTTAATTCCATGAATCATCCGGGGATCCGGAGTTCCTCCATGTCATTATCGTCCGCTACGGTAACTGTTGCCGCTTGTACTATCCGTAGCTTGATCTACTATCCACGGGCGTTCTTTGAGCAAATCTAAGACAATCCTCGGGAGAATAGACCGGACATGCTGACTCGGGATCGTTCGAGTTCTGACATCATTTCTTGGTCGGAAGGTTTCTACTATTTCGTCCGCACAAACTGGCGGATTCCGATAGGCGGCGCAACTTTAGCAATAGGCGTCGCTTCAGTGCTCCTATACATGCTTCCCAATTATTATCGTTCTCAAAGCTCGTTACCATTAACGGTCAATGCGAGAATAGCCCTTCGCTCAACCGCCTTCCTTACCCCAATCGCAAGTAATAGCCTCACGGAAGAATTCAAAGGCGACATCTCAGCCGCTATCCTTCGTTTGCAGGAACGCCTAAGCACTCCTATAGAATTGGATCCCGTTACGAGCCTTTATCGGGTTGAGCTCACGTGGGACAGTCCCAAGAAGGCGAAAGAGCTTCTAACATCGATTGTGAACGAGGCCATAAAATGGTCGCGCCCGATCGGATCAGACCGGGAAATACGACTAGATCAGATTAAGACGCTGGAAAACAACATTCCGAACCTACGGAAACTTTACTCGCAGCTATTAGCTCAAGCTAAATCAAACCCAGATCGGCTAGATCTAGATCGCATTCCGGCAACGCTGTTCTCAATCGAGAACGACATTTCCCAAAAGCAAACGAAACTAGCCTCCCTTAGGCGCTCGCTCGATGGAAACGCAACTGAGGATGTGATAGAGTGGCCATCCGATCCAGAAAAACTGGAGAAAGGCCTGCTATCGCTGCACTAGTTGCAGTCACCATTATATTACTAACTGCATTATTGCTTTATTCTCTGTATCAACTCTCCTTGCGAAGTGAGCAGCAAGGCATCAACTGATACGGCGGTCTAAGTAACTCGTCCGTCGTCGTCTGGCCGTACGCGATCTATTGGGATATTGACTCACTTGAAGGTTGCCACTCATCACCTTTTATGGAGGTCGCCCCTAGGACAGGCAGTCGCGACCCTGCTTCGATCTAAATCACGCGACAAAGTGTCGTCGGAAATGCTCCGATCGACGTGCTGGTCACCGTTGTCTCCCTGATGGATTAACTCAAGAAAATGACCCGCCGCCGCTTTTGCCGAGATATGGTCTCGGCTATCATTCGAATGGGCTGCGCGCTTGTGCTGACGCAGCCATGGCCTACAGCGTGGAGTAAATTGGCATGCTGGCTCGCGACTTTTCGAGCTCTAATGATGCTTTTGAGCGAGCGACCGGCTTCCTAAGATCAATACGATCCAACTGGTGGGTCGCGTTGGCTGGTGTCGCGCTCTCCGCATCCATCGCATCTGCAATACTGTACCTGTCGCCGACTTATTATCGGTCTCAAGCTGCACTACCGCTTTCCGCTCACGCAAAGTTAGTTCTGGGCTCTAAGGCGTTTTCTTCTAAACTTTCGGGCGGCGATCCAACCAAGGACCTTAAGGTTGGAAGCCAACTGGCGTCACCTAAAGAAATGAATGGAAGCTACGGTCTGTACCGCGTCGAAGCGACATCAAAGAACCCGAAACAGTCGAAACAATATCTGACCGCCGTTGTCAACGAGGCGCTCAATCTATCCCGCCCAGTCGGTTCCGACCGGAGCGAACGTCTTGAGCAGATACGCATGCTCGAAAACAACATCTCCAATTTACGCAATCTGTACGGGAAGTTGGCGGCGGCTCAAGCGCCCCAAGACACGACGAATATCGAGCAAATACCATCGACGCTCTACTCGATCGAGAATGACATCTCCGAAAAAGAAGTGAAACTCAGCTCGCTGAAGCGAGGCCTGGAAGGGCCCTCATCAGCTGACGTCCTTGAATGGCCTTCCGAACCAGAGGCTGTCGGCGGAAAAGTTGCGACAGCTGTCATAGCCGCGCTAGCAACCCTCATTTTGACTATAGTGCTGCTATATACGTTATTCCTGTTGTCATCTCGGAATGAAACGCGGCCGTTCAGAAATGCAACCCGTTGAGCGAGTTGACTGCGAAGAGGATGATTTCGACCCGCTAAAACGACTGGCGGTGATGGCATCATCGCTGATCCTGGCGGCGACAATCCACTTCACCCATCAAAACTATTTAACGCCAGTTTGGGAAGATTCGGGATTCAAGTTCTTTGCCCCTTTTGAGTGGCAGTACATTTTCGCTGCATCATCGATAATCGCTGTCTCCTGCGCCGTTCCAACCGCAATTCGTTCTGCGGCTGACCTTATCTTGGTTCCATTCTATTGTGCCGTCTATATCCCAACGATCGTAATCACACTCGCCATTGCTCCAGACACTTCGATTTATCTCCCGGCGCTGACTGCGCTCTCGTTCTCGCTTTTACTTGCCTTCCTAGCGGCTCGTTTGGGCGGCATGCCAAACGGCGGGGTCATACCGGCAAGATGGGCAATCCGCGCAGTCGTGGTGACCTGGATAGCTGCAACCGCTATCCTCCTCGCCCAGTATGGAGGTCAAATACGGTTTGTCGGGATCAGCGGGACCTACGACCAGCGTGCTGTTACGCAAGGTGCCGTCGGGACACTGATCGGATACGCGCAAACATACTACCTTTGGATGATCAACCCGCTACTGCTAGCGACTGGGCTGTTGCTCAGCATCAAGCACTATGTGCTGTTAAGTCTTTTTGGATTCGCACTCATCTATGGCATCGATGCGCAGAAGGTCGCCATTGCGATGCCGGTAGCGATCGCCTGCGTTTACTTCGCGATCCGATGGATGCCAAACATCGCACTATCAACGATTACTATTCTGCTCGTTGAAACAGCGGCCCTCATAATTTGCGTCAAGATTGGCACGTCCCCAGAAGGGTCAGCGATTGCTTCGGTCTTCGCAGTAAGGACAATCGGAATCCCGGCTCAGACTTTCACCCAATACTATGATTACTTTGCTAACTACGGATTCACATGGTGGTCAAACGTTAGAATAATCGGCCAACTCGCGCCAGTAACAGAGCACGCTCAAAACGCAGACTGGCCGGTTATAGGTCGGATTGTCGGAGAGCACTATTATCCCAGCCGAGGCGTCAATCAGAATGCCAACATCTTTGCTAGCGACGGGATAGCTGCCGCTGGCACAGTCGGCATCTTGGTTGTTGGCGCGATCTTCGCCATCCTGATATTCACCATCAATCGTGCATCGAGAACGTGGGCTCTGCGCTTCGCAATTCCTGCGCTCCTTCCCCTAACGTTCGCTCTGCTAAACGCCTCAATATTTACCACTCTTCTCTCATTTGGCGGGTTTGCTTGGCTTCTTTTCTTCACGCTTTGCGGCGAGCCAAGGTCGCACACTCCAGACTAGCTGATCTTTATTGTCCCGGCGTCGTTCCATAGAGCACCTCCAACGCCGGGATAGACGTTGGCAGATCGTTAATTTCAACGTCGCGAACGATGCTCCACCGTTTCCGTCAATGGCGGAATTGTCGGCTGAAATCTGTAGTTCGTGGTCGAATCGAAGTTGTTATTGTTGTCGAGGCCTTCAACGTTGAAGGTGACTTTCATTTGTGTCGCGTTCGGGATGCTTTGATCTTCTGAAAGGTACACGATGAACTTCGATGCAACGGTAACGCCGGAACCCCCATTCGCCACTGGCAGAACACCAGACGCCTCGGAGCCAAGCGCAACCGTTTCCGCCCTATTCTTCAGTAACTTTCCAGACGTTCCATCGAACCGGGAGAAACCATTGTTTTTCGCGCCAGCATGTCCGATCAGCGCCATCGGTGTTTGCCTGGGTGATCCACCAGTTCGCGCCGACCCGTCCACGATGCATTGCAAACGATCGCCGACCTCGACATTGATACCCTGGCGCACCGCCGATCTTGCCAGCCACACGTAGCCGCACTCTTGCTAATGGGCATTTCTTGTTATCTTCCTCGCCCATTTTCAGCACCGTCATCCCGACGATTCTAACTAAGAAATGCTCAATTGGCTTCACCACCACGCCGAGCGGGTCTCATGGGGAGCCCCAACAAGAGCCTTGCTCTCTCTCGTGTATGCCGCAGCGATCTTTTGTCGCTTATCGGGATTATCTTCATCGCAATTGGAAAAGCTACGGCTTTGAATTTTTTCTCACCTTCTGCGCTTACAATCGTCGCTGTGGCCACTCTGACAGCCATTCAAGCCGCCGCTCTACCACACCACATCGACCGCACATCTGGTCTCTTCGTTTCCTTTCTCTACGTCCTTGTGATCGTCCCCACCTTGATGGTGACTTCACTACTGACGGAGCGTAGCGTCATCCAGCACGCTCCATCCTTGCCACCATGACAGCAGGATTTTGTCTATGTTGCCTTGTTGCAAGATTAGGAGATGCTCCAGTAGGGAGGCAGATTTGCAGTGCCCCCCACTTGAAGCTTTGATTGCGATATTTTTTTTCGATCGCCACAGTCACATGAATTTTTGTATTGTGAGCAGTCACAGTTTATTATCTTGCAGACTATTGGTCTCCCGGGTCTTGCGTTATCGAGCTATACAGAGACGTTTTCCGGCGACCGCCTAACTCGCGGAATCTCTCTGTTCGTTCCGAGGTCCGTCGAGCTATTTGACGATCCAAGTTGGCCACAGCTCGGCCTAATAGTACAACGCCACACGATCGGTTATGAGAACTTCAATTATAATGCGCATCCTTTTATTGCTGCCGTTCGCACTCTGGAAGTTACTCACCTCGAACCCAAAGCCAACGAGTGAAGGGTTCTTTATTGCGTTCTTCTTGAGCGTCGCGCTCTGGAACATCGTTCAGGTACGGTCTCCAAACACAGATTGAATGGCTTGATCAAGATTGATCAGTCGGTGAAGCGGTGTGGACGATCGGCCTGACGTCGCGCGAACAGAACGCGTCGCTCTTGTGCCCTGCGAACGAGTGCTTCGAATAGCATTACCGCCGAGTGCGCTTGAACTAGGGTTGCTGCAGTGATCATGTCATGGTCCAGCTTATGCGATGCTAAGCGCGCCTCAATTTCCCGCATCGTGGATGGATTTGTTCTGCATTCCACGGCATTGATTCTTGCGTGTTTGAGCAGAACAGGATCGTTGTCCGGCAATCCCGCCCCGTCGATCTGCAGTAGTAGGGCCTCGATAGCTTTGACGCGATGCATCTCGATGGTGCGGACTTTAAGCTTGCGATAGCGCAGGATCTCCCAGGAGAGTTCGGCAAGATCGAACAACCAGAGCCATTCGAGATTGGATTGCGGCTGGATATCCTCGATCAGCAACTGGCGCAGCAGTTCGTAGTCCTCACGGCTTTCACCGGCAATCAGGGCCGGTTCGGCGAACGGCCGTAGCCGCTCCGGGATTGCGAGCTCGTTGGTGCGATAGCTGACCGGTGTCGCGGTATCTGGCGTCATCAGCCGACCTTCCTTGCAGGCTTGGCAGTTGCACCGTCGGCTGATAGCACCTGACTTGCTGCCCAGAACTCAGCTGCAGCTTCCATCGGCGTGAGGCCCAGATTGCCCCACCAGGCGCGCTCGTCACCATATCGATGCAGCGCGTTGTGATGCTCCCGGCAGAGTGGCACCGTGAACTCATCGCTGACCTTGCGTCCCAGCGCCCGCGGCTGTGCAAACTTCAGATGATGGGCATCGCAGGGTGTCCGCTTGCAGACCAGGCATGGGTGCGACGCCACGAATGTGAGGTGCTGCTTGTTGCGACGGCGCAGCGTTTTGGGAAGCGGAATCACCGCCTTTGAGGTTTTCGTGTCCGTGCCATTGCTCGCGCCATCATTCAGCGGTGGCGCAGGTGCAGCGGTGATGGAGGTCTGGGAGTCGCTATCCTGAGGCTCGGTTGGCGAGCCGAGCTGATCCGAGCCGACAGCCGCTTGTAAGGTATCGAGCTTGGCCTGGTAGGCCGCATTGATGGCTTCTGCGTCCGGGCCCTGCAGGATGTTCTTGGCCGGCAATCGCCGTAGCGCCCACAAGGTCAGGTCCTCCACCGTCGCAAGGGATGCCAGTTCAGTCGAGAGCCGCTCGCACAGCGCGCGGGAGCGATCGGCCGGTAGCAGCGTTGCTGACTTAGCGGTGCGCGCCAATGAACGCGGCGGGGCGCTGGGAGGACTTATAGGGGCCGGCGGTGCCGAGAGCTCCGGCGCATCCAGATCATCCTCGCCGGCAATGCCGACGATCGTGAACAGGGCATAACGGCGGGCGTAGGTCAGGGCTGCGCCCAGCTTGTGTGGCGAGGCCACTTCGCTTGCCGGACAGACCGGCCAGTCCGAGGCGATCCACTCGCCGGAGGCATGAGCCAGCACCGTGTTGAGCTGGATGAGCCCGGTCTCCTGGTCCGTCGCCGTGCGCTGGATGATGGCGATCTCGTGCTCGCCCAGGGCTTTGCGGATGATCTCAAGCCCGGACGCCAATGAGGCATAGCGGAACGAACGGACACCCTCACGCGGGAACGGCGACGGGATGATTGCCGACAAGGTCTTCTCCGGGTTCTGCAACTGCTTTTGTGCGAGCGCCAAGGCCGCAGCGATCTTGCCGATGGTGTCACTGCTGCTGTGCATCGACCGTCTCCGTCGCAAGCAGCTCAAAGCTGACAGCGCCAGACTTGGAGCGCTTGGCCCGCAGGCCGTGTCCCACCGCCTCCTTGGCATCCAACGGCACCAGCTTCTTCAGCTCCGCCCTGGCCACATCATGCTCGCAGAAGGCCTCGTGGGTCCGCCGGAAGGCGCCGGCGAACTCCGCCCAGGCATTGGAGGCACTCATGTCGACGATCCGGACCGCGCTGAGGCGAGGTTGCGGCGGCTCGACCTCGAACACCAGAGGCGGCTCACCACTCTGGACACAGCGCCAGAACTTCTTCTCCGCGGTGATCAACAGGTGCTGGTACAGGGGATCGGCATTGATGCTCAGCTTCACCCATTTGCCGCCACCGGTGATGATCGAGAGCACAGCCGTTCGGGATGTCGTTACCCACATGTTGTGCTGCAGCTGCGCCATATGCTTCTCGGCCGCGGCCTCTTCCGAGAACGACCAGGGCAGCATGAACTTGGCTTCGAACACCGCGCCGGTCGAACGAACGATCCCGTCCAGTGTCGCCCCCATCCAGCTGAGGGCCGGATGGCGCACATGCTTCTGGACGCTGGTCACCATGGTGCCGGCATGCCGCTCGAACCAGAGCCGGTTCAAGGGCTCCGTCGCGTGCCCCAGCTGGACCACCAGGCTGCCCGACAGATCTCTGGGCTCGACCTCGCCGCGCTTTTCCTGCCAGAGGCGCAACAAAGCCTGTTCGTCCGCGCCCATGATGATGCGGGCATCGGAGCCACCGATAAACCCGCGCCGATCAAGCGGGCCAGATGATCGTTGGCCCTTACCAGGCCGATGACGCAATGCGACAGAACTCACCGGTGATCTCCTTCCAACACAAGCGGCGCCGTCCGCCGCAGTGCCGAAGCCCCACCAAAGCGCTGCGCTCGTGGGGCGGAGTATCCCGGAGTGCCTCCGGCTTCTGACAGAACTGCTCCGATCACGCGCGAATACCAGTCCTTTCTCGAGCAATCTTCTTGCGTCTTTGGCTTCGTTTTGTCTGCTTAAAAAGGACTGGGATTGCCTGCCACAAACCGCTATTCGAGCCCACCATGGCCACCGACAAGCAGATCGCCGCCAACCGCCGCAACGCGCTGAAGAGCACCGGCCCGAAGACTCTCGTCGGTCGCGCTGCCTCCAGCCGCAATGCCTTCCGGCACGGCCTGACAAAGCCGCTGACAGATGATCCACGCACACTTGCAGCGGCACGCCAACTGGCAGACGCGATCTTCGGAGCAGCAACTGATCCAGAGAGGCGCGAGCTCCACATGCACATCGCGCTCGCTCATCTTGAGATCCGGCGCGTCAGGGTCGCACGCAACCATACACTGAGCTTATTGATGACCGCGCTCGACGACAGCAGCGATGCACAAACGCTCAAACACCTTGGCAGTTTTGATCGCTATGAACGTTTAGCAAGACAACGACAAAAAAGAACTATTCGCTCATTCCAAAAGGGGGAGAACATCCTCGATCGAAAAACCTAACTCAACGTCTCGACCGCCGCTCGTTGTAACGTCGCTTGAATGATATATTGCGCAACTGCCGACAACGTATGTTCTGCCTTGACAAAGGTCCGCGCTGAACGAGCCATACTCGCAAGCATTGCTCGATCCGAAAGCCTCGCCTTGATGACACGCGTTAGCCCACCTGGCTCAGTGTCGTAATAAAAGCAGTGCTCACCTTCGCGTAGAGGCTTGTAGCGCTCAATCGATGGGTGGTTGATGATAGGCACAGAACCACACATCGACGCTTCATAGGCGCGAAATGTCTCGTGACCATAGCCCTCCGGAGCCCATGACATCCAGGACTGTGCGATCCGCTTGAGATAAAGGTCTGTAGAAAGGTTGGTTTCGGGAATATCTATTCGATAGCCCTCCTCTCTTAACGCAAGCAATTCTTGTAGACCCTTCTCTCGCACGGTCGATGAACCATTGACACGGCCTGCAAAGAAAACGTCTGACGTCTTTTCGCTATCCGGAACAGGCTGCACACTTGTGTCAAACCCGATCGGCAGACCAAGGGAAATCGGGCGAAGTTTTGCCAGGCGCTCGCGATTTCTCTTCGCCAACCGGAAGCGTTGCGTTGGCAGATGACGGTGAACAGTCCCCATGAACACGCGCCAATGATCTGCTGGCAGTTCACGTTTGAAATAGAGTGTCGAGCGATCAAGTAGGAACAGATGCCTCCGATGAATCAGGGGCGCATCGTCCATGTCCCAAATAGCGATTGGCGCTGCCACACGACCACGGATTAACTCCTGCCCGAACATCCGAAAGTACGGCACGTTTCCACGCAACGCCGATCTACGAAACAGCGATCGAGAAATTCCCTGCCAATGCCAGGGCCGAAATGAACCGGGCTGAATGACAACGATATCGTANGCCGGATCTGCAAGCGCTTTCGCAAGACATGGCAACGACGCCAAGGTGACCAAACGATCCCGTGGACCGGCACTTTCTAGTTTCGCAACAGGTTTCGTCGACCAATGATCGGTAGAGTCGGGAAATGCCAATCCCATGACCGGATTTTCTCCGATCTCCAGCACGCGAGCGGTCGACGTCATACCATCAAACTAAGATTGAGATTAACTCATCAAATGTCGGGCTTCGAACTTATCATCCTAAGCGAATGCCTACAATCCGCTGAAACCATAAGCCAACCCTTTCGTTAAAAGCGCCCTCTCCTCGTTAGTCCTCCATACGATGCAGCAAGCTGGCAGCATTCAAGAGTGTGGTGGTCTCGTAGAGCAGCTGTTCAATGTCCATCGCGACATCGAGAGCAGCGGCATGGCTACCCGCAGACAGACAAGCTGCAGCGGCTCGACCAAGTTCTGCGGCATTATCAAGCCGACGACTAAGTTCGGTCAAGTGAAGGGCAACGGCGGCATCGTGCATAGAAAGCGCGCTCCTGAGCGATCTTATTCGCAGCATCACCGCTAGTTCCAGCACAAGTCCAGTCCCTCCATGAGCAATCTTGTTGCTCTTTGGAGCGATTGTTGTCTGACAAAACGAAGCCAATTCGTCGCGCGTCATCTCGGTAAGATCGGGCAGCAAGCAAAGACGCAAATGGACTAGGCTACTAGCGCCCAATGAGCTTGACGGGATCGATCCCGATTGCCGCGCAGATGTCGACAATTCGTCAACATCGACGCGACGCTCGCCGCCTTGGCATTTGTCAATGAAGAACTAAGGTTTATGAGCTTGGCTGAAAGCCCACTCGGGTAAAGTGGCTACGAATGGCCGTCCAATTTTAATTGCGCAGTACGGCTTGTATGTTGATTACATCGATGCCGGCAAGCCCGCTTCGTGGATATCTCGGAATGGAGAAAACTCAACAGGTATGGGAGCCAAGCTGCCAGAGGTGTTATCAGCAAGAATCACATCGATCTCCCCGCGCTAGAAGTCGATCAACTCGATGTCATCGAAATCTGCATGGGTGTCTGGATCCGAACCGCCTGATCGAGACCGCAATCGCTTTCCGTTGCTTACGCGAATGCGTCCGAGCGTTTCCAGAATAGGGCGAGGGCCTGCATTTACCAATTTTGACTCATCATCGTATGATGCTTAAAGTAGAAAATACACTTGTAGATCATATTGTTATCTTGATGGAGCGACTGAATTACGGCTTGCATGCGCGAGCAGAACCTCCATTCGAGCACACTCTACAGGGTCCGATCTTCGGACAGGGCAGCGGTTAATGTGCACGCCGCCCATTTGGAATCGAGTATCCCATCCCCAATCGCGCCGATCGATGTGCCACTCCCATGCTCTTCAACTCTCCACAGTTCATCTTCGGTTTCCTGCCTGTAGTCCTGGCAGGATTCTTTGCGTTGGGACATTTGGGATTACGACATCTGGCGGTCCTGTGGCTCGGATTTGTGTCGCTGGTATTTTACGGCTTTGACAATCCTGCACTGCAACTCCCGCTCATCCTCTTATCGATCAGCTTCAATTTTATCGTCGGCCGCTCGCTGGCACTTGCGCGCAACCGCGCCCTGTTGATCGTAGGCGTGACGGGCAATCTCCTGCTGTTGGGCTTCTTCAAGTACGCCAACTTTATGCTAGGCACGATCTCCGACATCACCGGGTATGCGATGCCACATGCGGATATTCCGCTACCGATCGGCATCTCGTTCTACACGTTCACGCAGATTGCTTTCCTGGTCGATGTCTATCGTAAGGAAGCGAAAGAGTATGCGCTCTCGAAGTACAGCCTCTTCGTCACCTTCTTCCCGCACCTGATCGCTGGCCCGATCCTCCATCACAAGGAAACCGTACCGCAGTTCGATCGCCCGGATATCTATAAACCACAGGCCGATTGCGTCGCCAAAGGCCTTGGCTGGCTTTCGATCGGACTGTTCAAGAAGGTGATGTTGGCGGATAGCATCGCGCCGTTCGCCGACAGAGTCTTCAACGCCGCAGCAAAAGGGGGCGCGTAGGCCCTGCCGACGCCTGGATTGGCGCGGTGAGTTACATGCTACAGATCTATTTCGACTTCTCCGGCTATTCGGACATGGCTATCGGGCTCGCCCTATTGTTCGGCATCACGTTTCCGATCAACTTCAACTCGCCCTACAAAGCACGCTCGCTGATTGATTTTTGGCGCTGCTGGCATATGACGCTATCGCGGTTCTTGCGTGATTATCTTTACGTGCCGCTCGGCGGCAATCGACGCGGCCCGTTCCGCCGCTATCTGAATCTTCTGATCACGATGGTGCTCGGCGGGCTCTGGCACGGAGCAAGTTGGAATTTCGTGGTTTGGGGCTCGATCCATGGCGCCGGACTCGCCCTCAACCATCTTTGGCGCGCGATTGCAGCGCGCTCGGGTTCATCGCTCCCTTCGCCCGTCGGCTGGGTGTTCACGTTGCTTATTGTCCTGTTCGCATGGGTGCCTTTCCGTGCGGACACGTTGGCTGTCTCGACCACGATCTGGACAGCAATGCTGGGCGGTAGCCCAGCCACAGCGATAACCGACACACCCCTGATCTCATCGGCTTGGATCGTCGCACTTACGATCATTGCATTTTACGCCCCGAGTACACAGCAAATAATGGCTCACCCCTGGGTCGCCGAACGCGCGCGCATCATCTGGCGTCCTCGTCCAATCTGGGCGATCATGATCGGTTGCTTGTTCGGCATCGCGGTCGCCGGCACATTCGGCCGAGAGACCGTTTTCCTCTATTTCCGGTTCTGAGTATGCGCTGGGGAATGCGGGGCTATATCGTCGTATGTCTTGTCGTCGCCGGCATAACCGGTCTTGCCTATCGTGCGCTCGATCGTACGATTATGTCGCTCGGCTGCTTCCAACCGCCGCCGGCCGGCCACTTCATAGCCTATTGCTCTTCACCCGGTTTTGGCGACTATTATCTCACGGAGATCGGGCGGCTACTTGGCGTACGCGTGGCATTGCCGAAATTGGACGGATTGACGAGCTTCGATGGCAGCCACCTTTCAGCGGACAGCGCCGAACGATGGTCCGCAGCACTTCTGCGAGAGATCGGTGATACGCTTGAAAGCTGCGCGAAGCGTTAAAGCATGATCCCGAAAAATGTGAAGCGGATTTCCGAAGAGATCATACTTCAATAATGAGCTAGGGCGTGGGATGATTCATCGAGATCTCATCGCGCTTTAGAAGATGCCGTCGACGTCGGACAGATGCCACGACGTTTTCGCTGCCGGTCTGTACTGTGAAAGGGGCAGCGCAAAACGTCCCGCCTTTCTCTCCTTTGAGGTGCCGATTTCATGCCCCGGAAGTCCGCATCAACGTGCAAGCCCTATTTCACGGCAGCAGGCGACGCCGACAGTCTGACCAGCGAAGGGCGCCGGCTTCTCCGGAATCGCTACAATCCCATCTGCCGATATTGCTGCTCAACAAATGCAGCCGCGCCATCGATCAAGACCGCGCGCGCGAACTCGCGCTCATACCCGGCCGCGGACGCGGCGGCCTGAAGCCGCCCACCCAAAACCCTGTACATGTAGAGCCGATCGCGCGGCTCCGCGCATTGGTGGAGCGAGACGACGTTCTCGCTGCACCATGTTCGGACGAAGTGGTCGAACGTATCCGGAGCGTCAGACATCACACAGTGATCCGTACACAGCGATCCGTACACAATGATCCGTCGTTCTTCACCGGCGAAGTCCCGTACGCTTACGAGGCTCGGCTTCTACTCGCGTTTGAGGCCGACCAGTCCGATGATTTTTTCCTTTTCAGCGATCTGCTTTTTTACGAAATCCTGAACCCATTGCACATCGCCGGTGAGCGGCCGCAAGCCGAGATTTTCCAGCTTCTCCCGAACCTCCGGCTTGCTGAGCGCCTCGTTCACCGCCTTGTTCAAGATGGTGATGACGTCCGACGGCGTGCCTTTGGCCGAGACGAGAACACTCCATGTGTGAGGATCGTACTCGTTGAAACCCGTCTGCTCCTGAACGGGACGAACGTCAGGAAAGAGCTTCATCCGCTCGGTGCCGGGACCATTCGCCGCCAGCGCCTTTAACTTGCCGGCGGTGAGATAAGGAGTGGCCGAGGCCGTGGCGACCACGGCGACACTCACGTCGCCGGTCAGAACGGCGGTGATGGCGGGCGTGTCGCCGGGGAAAGGGACGTGAAGCATCTTAACGCCGGCAAGCTTCTGCAGATACTCGAAGTTGAGATGCGCCGGACCTGCGACTCCGGCCGTCGAATACGTCACCTTGTCGGGATTGGCACGCGCAAACTCAAGCAATTCGGCAACGTCGTTCTGCTTCAGCGAAGGCGCCGCGACGACGACACCGTAAACGCTATTCAGTCCCGAAATGACGTCCAGATCGCGGGTCGGATTGTATGACAGCTTCGGATCGATGATGGGGATAATCGCGGTGGCGCCGACACCGCTCACTCCGAGCGTGTATCCATCTGGCTTGGACTTCGAAACGATATCGATCCCCAGCGTCGCCGCAGCGCCAGGCCTGTTCTCGATCACGACCGGCTGCCCGAGAATCTCGGAGACCGCTTCCCCGACAATCCGCGCGGTCGCATCGGTTGAACCGCCCGGCGTAAATGGGACGATCAAACGGATCGGCTTATTCGGATAGGGCTGCGCGGAAAGGTTGGTCGGCGTACCGACAAAGAGACAGACAGCCAAGCAAAGCGCGCGCTTCCACATTGGTTTCCCCCAATTGCTTCTTCTTGTTCGTGGGCGACCTAAAATCATTCGTCGCACGTTTGAAAGCCCGCTTCCATCATATGGCTATCACCGCCGCGCATCCCTCACCACGTCCTGGTTTGCGTCTCGATCGGCCGGACCAACTCGCGCCGAGCGTCCTTCGGGGCGCCTTCAGCCTTGCCCTTTCATGACGCGCCCCCCGCCCAGCGCCTTGGCCAATGCAGTCCATGCAGGGCTCTTCCAGCGTTGCCGATTGCACAAATCCTACGCCGCCGCTCAAATGCGCGCCTCGGCGGCCGGGCGACCGCGCCGAGACGCATCTTATCCTCATCCAGGATCATCACCTATGTCGACACTCCCCCTGCCCGAATCCCGTGAAGCCGAGATCAAGCGCAACGCCGGCGGCCGCCTCACCGCCCCGGACATCCTGCGCCGCAAGCGCAGCGAGCCGCTGGTGATGTTGACCGCTTACACCGCCCGCATGGCCGAGATCCTCGATCCGCACTGCGACCTGCTGCTGGTCGGCGACAGCCTGGCCCAGGTGATCTACGGGCTGCCGACCACGCTGCCGGTCAGCCTCGAGATGATGGCGACGCACGGAGCCGCCGTCGTGCGCGGCTCCAAGCGCGCGCTGGTGGTGATCGACATGCCATTCCGCTCCTACGAGGAGGGCCCCGAGCAGGCGTTCCGCAATGCCTCGTGGCTCTTGCAGGAAACCGGCGCCGGCGCGGTCAAGATCGAGGGCGGCATCGGCCTTGCCGAAACCGTGTCGTTCCTGAAGGCGCGCGGCATTCCGGTGATGAGCCACATCGGGCTGACGCCACAGTCGGTGCACACGCTCGGCGGCTACAAGGTGCAGGGCCGCAGCAACGAGGACTTCTCGCAGATCATGCAGGATGCCCAGGCGCTCGATAACGCCGGCGCCTTCGCCATCGTGGTCGAGGCCGTGGTGGAGGCGCTGGCGCGCTCCGTCACGCAAGCAGTCGAATGCCCGACCATCGGCATCGGTGCCTCCCCCGCCTGCGACGGCCAGGTGCTGGTGGTGGACGACATGCTCGGCATGACCGAGCGGGTGGCTCGCTTCGTCAAGCGCTACGAGAACCTGTCCGGGCGGATCGACGCTGCGGTCGCGGCCTACTCGCAGTCGGTTCGCGCGCGAGCCTTCCCGGAGCCCGCAAACCTTTACTGACGTTTCTGATCCCACACGGGGGCAGGTTCCAGGGCTTGCTCTGGAACCTGCCTCACATCAGCCGATAGCCGAAGGAAACAAGCACCCCCGCCGGCGCGTTCACCTGACAACGCAACAGGCAGATCGCATCCCGGAGCTTTACGGTGCCGAGTCACGACAAAGACGACTATCGCGTCCTGCTCGACCTTACATGGCGAGGCTTGCAGAGCGGCAGGGCCTTCACCCACGCGGTGCACAACTCGGAAGCCGCCCAGAACGATCATGAGCTGCGCAGCCTCTCGGAAGCGGCCGAGCGTCATCTGGAGACTGCCGGCGCTGAGATCGATCGGCTGTGGCACAAGTTCCAGCGCATCTACGAAAGGTAAGACGAAGGGAGGCATCCAATGCCGACCGAACCCGACTACCGGCAGCTGCTGCAGAACGCCCAGCAATGCGCTGACAGCGTCCGGGATTTTCTGCTCGCGGTCAGCCAGTCGCCGCAAGGGCAGCAAGATGCGTCGCTGCTCGGCATGGCCGCGCTCGCCGCGGAGCACGTCCGCCTGGTAGAGGACGAGGTCAATGCGATCTGGGACGCATTTCAGCGCACCGCACCCGGAACGCACGAGCCGGCCGAGGCCAACCCGACGGTGTCGATGACCGGAGATAAACCACCGCCATGAAGCGGCGCGTCAATCAACCGCGAGCTGGCTCTTCTGCGTCTTGATCTCGCGGACCGAGGCTAGGATGTCATCCGGTGCGGACGTCAGATCGAGCTGAAAACCGCGCTCCGCGAACAGAGCCGCTTCGACCCGTTTCACATCGTTGGCGGTCATGTCCTGAAGTTCGGCGATCGCCTGTCTGTCTTCATTCCAGATGGCGGCGGCGATTTCCGCGAAGTGTCGGGGCATATCGGCTCTCCTTGCATCGGTCTGCGCACGCTGCCGTGCGGTGCGCCGCAATCGCTCCAGGAAAAACAGCCGGCGTGGCGCCAAGGTTCCAAGCGACGACCGGCGAAGCATCATCCCTCTCCTCCTCGCCGCAGCATGAGCTGCTGGATCAGGACCACAGTCTTGGCGTCGGCGATCTCACCCGCAGCCACCATCCGCCATGCCTCGTCAAGCGGCATCTCGACCACGGTAATATCTTCGCCTTCAGCGGCGAGACCGCCTCCGGCCGAAACCCGGTCTTGCGGTGTATAGTCGCAAAGAAAGAAGGTGATCCTCTCCTGAAATCCGGCCGGGCTCATGAACAGGCTGAACAGCCGTTCGACCGTCGCGATGCGGAAACCGAGCTCCTCCTCGAGCTCCTTGCGAATTCGCACCTCAGGCGCTTCGCCGTCCAGCTTGCCTGCGCAGGCCTCCAGCATCGTTTCGCGCCCGTCGCTTAGAAACGGCGGAATGCGCGACTGCCTTGCCAGCAGCACCGTTCCCCGCCGCCCGTCACTAGGGCAGCGCAACGGCCGAGTCGCCGTTGTCGTAAATCTCGCGCCGCAAACGCTTCCAGTGCCCGTCCTGGCTGCGCCGCTCATAGGTGACGCGCGTCAACGTCCCGGTCCCGCGGGCGATCGGCGTCTCCGCCGTGATCCTGAGATTGGGAGATTGCGGCAGCATGACAGCATCAACGCCGCCGGCGCGTTGCGGCTCCACAGTCGCCTCAGGGCTGGCTCAAACCTTCGTGTTCATAAGCGCCCGATGAACGCAGTGACATCGGAACGAAGCGATGCTCTCGCTGGTTTGCAAGCTATGCCTGTTCGAGACAAGCCATTGTTGGGAGATAACGCCATGGACCGCGAGAAGCCCACCGACGATCCGCGCAAGAAGACCGATCCTGAGACCTTCAAACAGACCGACGAACCTTGGAAGGGCAACGTCGAGAAGGACCAGCCGAAAGGCAAGAAGCACGATCTGGAAAAGTGGAAGGACAGTGAGACTCACTGACCTGGATGAGCATGCTTGCAGTCCGGCCCGACGCGAACCGGGCCGCCACGGCCTGGCCGGCATCGACAAACCGACAGCGTCATGTCAGATACGCCAGGCAAGCGGGCTAACGGTCCTTCCGCACCTGCGGCGGCTCGTCATAGCCATGGCGGCTGCTGAAGAACATCAGGCCCATCAACCCGACCCCGACCAGAATCGAAAAGATGACGCCGATGATCATGGCGGTCCAGCCATGGACACCCAAGGCGACCTCCTCGGGCCCGGCGAGGCCGTAATAGGCGAATACGGCGGTCGCAGCCAGCAGCGCGACGAAAACCGCAAACAGCAACACAGCGCGCATAAGCTTTCTCCTGGCCGGTTCCTCCTGGCCTGAGGTCGCCCCCCCCCGCTGGGTCAATTGCCAGCCGCGCCGACCGTTCCCGGAACGGCGGTATACGTCGGCGCTCAGCGCTTCTTGTCGGCCTTCGTTCCGTTCCACTCGCCGATGCAGCGGTCCAGATCGAGCAGGTTCTGACGCATCTGCTCGAGCGAGAAGCCAAGCGCGAACACGCGCTCCGCGGCCTCGCTCGCCAATCCCCGTGTCAGCCCCTCAGCCCGGACGTGGGCGATCTGTTCGGCATAATGGCCAAGCGCGGTTTCGACGATGGTGATATCGGGCGCCTTGGCGCCATCGCGCAGGGCCATCGCCGCCTGACGGAGATATCCGCCGATCGCGGAAGACACCGCCGCAAGCGGGGCTGCCAGGCGCGCCTGGATCGCATCCGGCAACGGCGTCAGGTTGGCCCGGCCGATCATCACCAGGTCGTGACGCAGACGCAGCGTGGTGCGCAGCAGCGGCCCGGTCTCCGGCCCGCTCGACAAATGCGCCGCGCGCTCGCGCTCGGCCTCCGCGCCGAGCGTGTTGAGGCCCGCCAGCGCGCCGCCGATCCCATCCTGCAGCCGGTGCAGTGAATTGACATCACGCGTCTGCGAGGAGCGCGCCAAGAACTCGTCCAGCACGTCAGCCATCAGGCCGAGCACCTTGGCCACACCGCTGCGGATCTGATTGTGAGCGCGGGACGGCAGCACCAGAAACGACGTCAGCAGCCCCGCCAGTGCGCCGACCGTCACCTCCAGCACCCGATCGATCGCCGACTCCAGCGGATCGCCGCGGTTCATCACCGGCAGCAGCAGCACGATGATGGCCGTCACCGTCGCCGAGTTGTAGGCGGGGTTGAGTGCGGCGATAAAAGCCAGCGGCAACACCACCAGCACCAGCACGAACAGCAGCGGGCCTTCGCCGGTGTGCGGCACCGACAGCGCCACCGCAGCGCCATAGACGGCACCTCCCAACGTCCCGATCAGATAGTCGCGCGTGGTCTTGAGCGAGCGTCCGACGCTCATCTGCGTGACGATGATCGCCGTCAGCACCGCCCAGAGCGGCAGCTTGAGCTGCAGCGCCATGGCGACGGCGAGCGAGATGAGCGAAGCCGCCGTGACACGGATGCCGAGCCCGAGTTCAACAGTCCGCGTCCGCAGCCATGTCTGTACGGCGCGAAACCTGGGCCCCATCGGTCGTCTCCTCGCGACAGCTGCTCACCGCTCGCGACTGACACAGCGGTCGCAGCCAAGACTCGCGCTGGAGCGTACCGCAGCGACCTGCGCCGCACCACAACGGCACGCACCGAACTCAGCCGATGTTTTGGAGTTTGGGGAATTCGTCCCGGCCGCCGGGCGCCAGCATGCACCCGGCGGCGGCTCTATGGCGTCCCGTGGCGTCTTCCCCTGCCGGGAAATCACGATTCAAATCGGCAACGGCCACTCCCGTTCCTCAAGCGGCCTGAAGCCGCGCCCCGGATCACCAATAGTGGCGATGATGCCAGTGGCGGTGTCCCCAACCCCAGCGCGGGCCGAAGCCGAACGAAACAACCGGGGCCGGATAGTAGCCATAGCTGCGGTAGTACGGCGCCCAGCCGTAATGCCGCCAATGCCGGTGATGATGCCAGTGATGGCGGTGGTGCCAGTGTCGATGGTGCCAGTGGCGATGCCGCCAATGACGACGCTGCGAGCTGAACTCGGTCGATTGATCGACCGCATGTCCGGCCTTCACCCCCGGGGCGCCTGTTGACGCCGCCTGAGCCGCGGTTCCGCCGAACCACATGCTCGCACCGATAGCCGCGATAAGAGCCAGTTTCCTCATCATGGACCTCCGTGAATGATACCGATTAACGGAGGCTGGCGCAGACCGTTCCCAACAGTTCCCAAGGAACAAACGCTGCGCTATCGAAGAACCACACCATCGAAGAACGCCGCTATCGAAGCACCAACTATCGAAGCACCAGGACATCCGCACTGCCGCGCCGCGCCAGCACGGTCGCGGCCACATCGAGGCCATAGCGGTGCAGTCTGACATCCAGGCGTGACGATCCAAGCGACAGGTTGCGGATCACGATCTCGTCGAGGAAATCCGGCATCACCGGGTCGCGAAACCGGATCTCATCGCGATCGTGGCGGATGTCGATGCCGAGGCACGCGCCCAGCAGGCCGAACACCGCCCCCGCCGCCCACGCCTGCGGCGCGCAGGCGACCGGATACGGCGTCGGTCCGCGGTTCGGCCGCCGGGTGAAGCCACAGAACAATTCGGGCAGCCGGTTCAGATCCTGATGCCGCGCGGTATCGAAGATCGACGCGAACACCCGCGCCGCCTCCGCCTTCAGCCCGTAGCGGGCGAAGCCGATCGCGACCAGGGCGTTGTCATGCGGCCAGACCGAGCCGTTGTGATAGGACATCGGATTGAAGCGTGGCTGGCCCAGCGCCAGCGTGCGGATGCCCCAGCCGCTGAATGCATCGGCGCTGAGCAGGCTCTGCGCCACCCGACGCGCACGATCGGCCGATGCGATCCCGGTGAACAGGGCGTGGCCCGCATTCGACGCGATCACCTGGCAGGGCTTTTTCCTCCCGTCGAGCGCAAGCGCGTAGCTGTCGATCTGCGGACACCAGAACGCCTGCTCGAAGCGTTGGCGCAGCTGCTCCGCCTGTGCGGACAGCGCCACGGCCAACGCCGGCTCATCGAGCAGGTTGGCGATGCGCGCCGCCGCGGTCTTTGCCGCGAACACATAACCCTGCACCTCGCACAGCGCGATCGGACCGACCGGATCACTCCCGTCGGCGTGGAAGATCGCGTCGTGGGAATCCTTCCAGCCCTGGTTCGCAAGGCCGCTTTCCTCCGCCCGGCTGTACTCGACGAATCCGTCGCCGTCGATGTCGCCATAGCGGTCGATCCATGTCAGCGCCGCACGAATGTTGGGCCATATCTGTCGGATCGTCTTCAGATCGCCCGTGCGATCGAGATACATGCCGGCCAGCATCACGAACAACGGCGTCGCATCGATGGTGCCGTAATAGCGACCGAACGGCACCTCGCGCAGCCTGGCCATCTCGCCATGACGGGTCTCGTGCAGGATTTTTCCCGGCTGGGCGTCCGCATAAGGGTCGATCTCGGTTGCCTGCATCGCGGCCAGCGTTCGCAGCACGCCCGCCGCGATCGACGGGTCGAGCCAGAGCATCTGCATCGCCGTGATGAGGCCGTCGCGTCCGAAGATGGTGTTGAACCACGGAATCCCGGCGTAGGGATAGGGCCCGTTCGCCCCCCGCGTCACCAGCGTATAGGTATCGGCGGTCGCGCGGCAGACGACATCGTCGAACGACGGATTGGTCGAGGTGACGGTCGCGATATCCGCCGTCGCCGCACAGCGGGCTTTGCGGATTTCCCGATAGCCGCGAAAGAAATCACATGGCGCCGCGAACGGAATCGTCGCCACCGCACACGAGATCGTCACGAACAGCGAGACGTGCTGGTAAGGATCGAGCTCGATCTCCACCGTTGCGCGATTGGCGCCGATCGCAGTGGGCGCCGGACTGAACTGAAGCACGGTCCGCCGCTCGACTTCGTCCAGCCCGAGATACTGAAACTCGACGCGGTCGGTGCCGCTGACATGGCTTTTCACCCGTCCGCGCTTCGGCCTCCTTGTGCCGCGGACCTCGAACAGGTCGCGGAAATCCGCGTCATAGAGGAAATCCAGGCGCAGGCGACGCCGGGCCCGGCCATAGTTGCGGATGTTGATCCGCTCGTAGCAGCTTGTCTGCCAGAGGAACTTGGTGCGGTGAAAGAAAATCGTATCGCGCGGCAGCCTGTCTCGGTCGTCGAACTCCACATCGGGGTTGGTGAGTTCGACCGTCAGCGCGGCCTTGTCCTCGTGCACGGCGGAGCTGAGCAGCAGCGGCTGCTTTCCATCCAAGCGAACCTCGAATTTCGAAAGGAAGCGCGTGTCGCGATAGTAAAGACCTTCCGCGGTCTCGCCGAGTGCGCCAATATCGCCGCGCGCATCCATCACCGCGAAGGCGTCACCATATTTGAGATTGCACAGCGCGCGATCGGTCAGCGAGGTCTTGGCCTCGATCTCGTACTCAGACCATACATTCGACGGCGGAGCGGGCTTGGCCGGTTTCAGCAATCGGGCATCGTCGGACATGGCGTCACTCGCGTCCAAGAGTCATTCCGGTGTCACATGCGAGACATTCAACCGATGTCTCACAAGCGTCACATGCGTTGAGACCGCCGGCAAGATCCGATCCACCGCCTCATGACGTCACTGAATCCCTGCGCGGTTCCGGCGGCAGCAGTATCCCTCGTCTTCCATGCCAAGGAATCACACAAATCGGGCGATCACACGACCGATCCCTCGCGCCTGATCGCAGCGCTATGCGGCTTGCGGCTTTCGGCTGCGGAGACCCAGATGATTCGATCCTTTGATTCGGCGGTTGCTGGGGGAACTTTTGTTCCATGGTTCCTCGCCACTCACGCCACGGGCGGACTTTTGCGACAGAAACCCTTGTGCCGCCGCCGAAGTCGCGCAATGATCGAGGGGAACCCCATTTACCCGTTTGGGTGATGAAGCGTTCATACAAGCTGGTGTAAACTGCTGCCTCTAAGGGGGATGGTAGGATGCGTAGCGTATGTCGTTCTGTGATCGTGGTCTGCACCTTTGCAGCAGCAGGTTTCATGCTGGCCGATTCGATCTTCGGACATGAACTCATCAGTGTCATCGGCGGTACTGTGATCGCCGGGCTCGCCGGTCTCACCATCGCCATCCGCAATCACGTCGCCGATCCCTACAAGCTGTAACGCGAGAGGGCGCGAAACGTCCCCGCATTGCGCGACATCTCAGCCACCGGTTCGATGACGAAGGCTGGCGTTTGCTTTTCGTTTCTTGAGGTTCGGCCTGACTTTCTCAGTTCTGCCTTCGGCTTCAAGCTTGGCGTCGCCCGTAACCTTGCCGATCGCTTCCTTCACGGACCCTTTGACCCGCCGCTTTGCAATACCCTCCGCACGACGCCCGCTCATCAACGTCCTCCTCATCACCACCGACCGAGACTGCAACCGTAACCAGCCGGATACCCGCTACCAGAGACGAACATACCGGGTGCCTTGGTATTCCCATCACGGGCTCATGAGCGACCCCGCTTGCGCCGGCGCCCAGCCAGCGCCTCCTGTCCAGTGATACCGCGCTCACGAGCCCAGATGATCGCTGCACCGCGCCGGTTCACGCCGATCTTCTGATAGAGAGCAAAAACATGATTGCGGATCGTGTTCGGGGACAGCTTGAGTATCTGCCCCATTTCGCGATTGTTCTGGCCTTGACAGATCAGTCCCAGCACGTCGCGTTCGCGGTCAGTCAAACTCTCCAACTCAGTCCTGACGAAGCCTGGCTGAGAATTCTGGCGCAACGCCGCCAGCTTTTCAACCACGCTGTGGCTGAACCATGATGTATCGGCCATCACCGCTTCGATTGCGGCAATCAACTCCTCCTCGGACCGCTTACGCTCGGTGATATTCTGCAGAACGAGCAGTACGCAGCGCTCGCCGCCGATGGTGACCGTATCGATCGAAACGAGACAATCGAACACCGACCCGTCCCTCACCCGCACCTGCAGATCGCCGCCGCGAACGCCCGCCTCCCTCTGAACGGCCAGCTCGAACTGCCTCTGCGCAGCTCTGTCCGGCCATAGCTGCAGATCGACGGCACTTCGTCCGACAACCTCCTCCTCGGCGTAGCCGGTCATGGCTTTGAATGCTTCATTGACTTCCAGGAATGTCAGGCCTCGCAAGGTGCCGATCGCCATCGGCACCGGACAGAGCCGGAACGATTTCTCGAATCGCTCCTCACTATCGCGCAGAGCGGCTTCTGCCTTCACGCGCGGGTCGAGGTCCGCAAACGTAAACAGGATGCAGGCTTCTTCATTGATGTCGATCGGCTCCCCGGCAACGATCACATGCTTGTATCCGCCGTCAGGCAACGGTAGCCGCGCTTCCATCTGCGGAATGGTTTGCCCTTCTTGGAGACGCTCCAGGGCCAGGTCCCGGTCGCGAGCATCGGCCAGCACATCGACCTGCTTGAAACCGGCGCCGACCAGATCCTTTCGCGCGTAGCCCGTCATCTCGAGAAATCCCGGGTTCACCCGCACGTAACAACGGTCCGCCAGCCGAAAGATGATCGCAGGCGCCGGATTGGCGTTGAACGCACTCTCGAAGCGTTCCTCGGCCCGGACCCGCTCGGTTTCGTCCTTGATGATCAGCACCAGATAATCAGGCACATCGTCGTCATCGGTGATCACCAGACTTCTGATTGAATGAACCCAGCACTGATCCGGAACGGAGGCCCGCCGAACCTCGACGATCACATCGCTGAACTGATCGCCGGAGATGACCCGCTCGATCGGGTAACGCCCGCGCTCCACCGCCTGGTTGTTGCGATAGCGGAGGCGAAAGCGCCGGCGATACTGGCTGACCGTGGCCCCGAGATCACCGATGGAACGGACACCGTGCATGGCCAGCGCCGCGTCATTGGCCCAGATGATCTTCTGATCCGTACCGATCAGGATGACGCCGTCGGTGAGACCTCGAATGATCTGCTGAAGCTGGCGGTAATCCCGGCTTGGTCTTTTCAGCGTCCGCGCCATCGGTTCAGCATGCCTCGTTGGTGGCTAGGGGTATCAGATCTTGCCCAACAGGATCAGGATGAGGAGTATGACAATCAGCAGCCCAAGGCCACCGCCTCCGTAATAGCCGGTTCCATAGAACGGGCGGCCGCCGATCCCGCCGAATCCTCCAAGCAGTACGATGATGAGAATGATGAGGACGATGGTCCCGAGCGACATGGCGTCTTCTCCAGCAAGTTCAAACAATCCGAGCGGCATGTGGACTCTATCCGCGCGAGCGATGCTAACGCGAAAGCCGCCTGCTGCGATTAGCGCAAACATACCAGATCGATTGGTACTTCTGTTTCTTGCTGCATCAGGCGAAAACCCTACCTTCCTTCGCGATGGTTCGGGTCGTCTCACGACGTCCCTTGAGTATCCACACACGATCTACGAAGGAAACTTGCTTATGAGGAAAATCGCTGGTGCCGCTGTGCTGATGGCCGCTCTCTGCTCGGCAGCCTATGCTCAAACCACCACGACCACCGTCGAGACCGCGCGCGTCATGACGAGTCTGCCTGCCGACGCGGTCACGGTCACCAACTACTACAAGCAGAACATCTATGACCCCTCCGACACCAAGATCGGCGACGTTGCGGACGTGCTCGTTGACAAGACCGGCCGCGTCGTCGGGATGATCATCTCCGTCGGCGGATTCCTTGGTGCAGGCGAGAAGGATGTCGCCATTCCATTCGAAGCGGTTCGCGTCACCCAGAAGGATGGCAAGACTTATCTGGTTGTGAACGCCACCAAGGACGCATTGAAGGCGGCGCCCGGGTACAAGTACGACCGCACCAAGACTCAGTGGATTGCCGACGGCAAGTAAGCGGCGGCTCGTCCCTGCGCGAAACAATCGTAACTACGTCCGCACACTCGACCGCGCCGCACCGGTCCGCTCACCTGATGCAGCCTGCACGGCGCCAACAGCACACGAAAGGATACAACGATGGACTGGAATCGCATCGAAGGAAACTGGAAGCAGTTCAAAGGCAAGATCAAGGAGAAATGGGGCCAGCTCACCGACGACGATCTGGACCAGATCGCCGGCCGCCGCGACCAGCTCGAAGGACGGATTCAAGAGCGCTACGGCATAGCCAAGGATCAGGCCGAGAAGGACATCAACGACTGGTACAACCAGCAGAAGTGGTGAGGCAACCCGCTCTCTCCATCATCAAACGATACGATCGGAAGATTGCACATCATGGGCAAAGGCGTCCTGCTATGGCTGATCGGCATTCCCATCCCTCTCATCCTGCTGCTCTGGATTTTCGGATTTTTGCATTGAACCTTCGCCCGGGGTTCTTCAGCATTGATCCACGGCTGCTCCGCCGGTAGCTGACCCGGTCCCCACGGGTAAATCCGGATGCAGAAACGCCAGCACACGATGCCGCGTGTGCTGGCGTTTGTTGTTACGGGCATACCCGCCGACAGACTTATCCGGCGCGGCTCAGTTTCGGCCGCTGACGAGGCCGCGGGCGATCACTTGCGCCTGGATTTCCGCCGCGCCCTCGAAAATATTGAGGATGCGCGCGTCGCACAGCACGCGGCTGATCTCGTATTCGAGCGCATAGCCGTTGCCGCCGTGGATTTGCAACGACGCGTCCGCATTCGCCCAGGCGACGCGAGCCGCCAGCAGCTTCGCCATGCCCGCCTCGATGTCGCAGCGCTTGCCGGAATCCTTGGCCCGCGCCGCTGCATAGGTCAGTTCGCGCGCGGTGATCAGATCGACAAGCTCCGCCGCCAGCTTATCGGATACGCGGGGGAAATTGATGATCGCCTTGCCGAACTGCTTGCGGTTCAGCGCGTAGTCGAGGCCGAGTTCGAGCGCACGGCGGGCGACCCCGACCGCGCGGGCAGCGGTCTGGATGCGCGCGCCTTCGAAGGTGCGCATCAGCTGCTTGAAGCCTTGTCCCTCTTCACCGCCGAGCAGCGCGTCCGCCGGCGCCCGCATGCTGTCGAACTGCAGCGTGTATTCGCGCATGCCGCGATAGCCGAGCACATGGATCTCGCTGCCGGTCATGCCTTCGGCCGGGAAGGCGTCATCCGCCGTGCCGCGCGGCTTCGGCACCAGCAGCATGGACAAGCCCGCATAGCCCTTCTCGTCCGGCAGCGTGCGCGCGAGCAGGGTCATCAGGTCCGAGCGGCTGGCGTGGGTGATCCAGGTTTTCGCGCCATAGATCAGCCAGTCACCGCTGGCATCGCGCTGTGCGCGGGTCTGCAGCGAGCCGAGATCGGAGCCGGTGTCCGGTTCGGTGAACACAGCCGTCGGCAGGATCTCGCCGCTGGCGATTTTTGGTAACAGGGTATTCTTCTGCTCGGGTGTCCCGCCGAGCACGATCAGTTCGCCGGCGATCTCCGAGCGCGTACCGAGCGAGCCGGTGCCGATCCAACCGCGCGACAGCTCCTCGGTGACGATGCACATCACCAGCTTGTTGAGGCCGAGGCCGCCGAACGCGGTCGGAATGCACACGCCGAACGTGCCGAGCTCGGCCATAGCCTGGACCGTGGCATCCGGGATCAGATCGTTGGCGAGATGCCATTTGTGCGCATGCGGAACGATCTCCGCGTCGGTGAAGCGGCGGAACTGATCGCGGATGGCGTCGAGCTCCGCATCGTGCAGCGTCTCGCTTGGCCAATGGCCCTGCGCCAGCGCCGCAACAAGCTCGGCGCGTGCGGCGGTCATGTCCGTGTCGAGCAACCCGGCACAGGCGTCGGCCAGCGCACGGCCCGCCGGAGCAATGCCGAGATCGGCGGGGCGCAGCAATTCGTTCTGCCCCATCGGCAGGCCACCGGCCAACTGGCCAATGGTCTCTGCGAATGCCAGACGCGCAACCAGGGCGTCGAGCGGGTTGGCGCCGTTCCCGGCCTCAACCCACGCCAGCACCGCCTCCAGCGCCGCAACGCTGGTGGCGATCCAGGCGAAGCCGTGAGCGGCGCGCTGATCGGCGTCGATATGCTTTGTGGCCAGCCGACCCGCCAGCGCGGTCTGGGCGGCGGCGCGGAAGCTCTGCGCCGCTGCCAGGGCCTGCTTCAGGTCCACCATCCCTGCCCCCGCCATGCTCAGGCGGCCCGCTCGAAGATCGCGGCGATGCCCTGACCGCCGCCGATGCACATGGTCTCGAGGCCGTAGCGGCCGTCGCGGCGTTTCAGCTCACGCGTGAGATTGGCAAGGATGCGGCCGCCGGTCGCGCCGATCGGATGGCCGAGCGAAATGCCCGAGCCGTTGACGTTGAGGATGTCGTTGCGGGAATCGTCCTTGCTCCAGCCCCAGCCCTTCAGAACCGCGAGAACCTGCGGCGCGAACGCTTCGTTCAGCTCGACCAGGTCGATGTCCGACCAGCCGAGGCCGGTGCGCGCGAACAGCCGCTCGACCGCAGGCACCGGACCGATGCCCATGCGGCTCGGATCGCAGCCCGCCGCAGCCCAGGAGTGCAGCCAGGCTGCCGGCTCGAGGCCGAATTCTTCCAGCTTGTCTTCGGCCACGACCAGACAGGCCGCCGCTGCGTCGTTCTGCTGGCTGGCGTTACCGGCGGTGACGATCGCGCCGGGAATGGTGTTGGCTTCGATCGGACGCAGCGTGCCGAGCGTCTCCATGCTCGCATCGGCGCGATAGCCTTCGTCATGCGCGAACATCTTCGGCTCGCCCTTGCGCTGCGGCACCGGCACCGGCACCAGCTCGTCGTCGAACAGGCCGTTCTTCCAGGCCGCGGCGGCGCGCTGATGGCTGCGCACGGCATAGGCATCGGATTCCTCGCGCGTGATGTTGTAGTCCTTCGCGAGGTTCTCCGCGGTCTCGATCATGCCGCTGATCACGCCGAAGCGTTCGATCGGCTGCGACATCACCCGGCCGCGCGACAGGCGATCGTGCAGCGTCATGCCGCCCATGCGGGTGCCCTTGCGCAGCTCCGTGGTGTAGTGCTCGACATTCGACATCGACTCCACGCCGCCTGCGACGACGAGATCGGACATGCCGGTCTGCACCATCATCGCCGCGCTGACAACGGCCTGCAGGCCCGAGCCACAGCGGCGATCGAGCTGATAGCCCGGCACTTCGAGCGGCAGGCCGGCGGCGAGCCACGACCAGTGACCGATCGCCGGCGCTTCGCCGCTGCCGTAGCCTTGCGAGAACACCACGTCATCGACGCGGGCGGGATCGATCTTGGTGCGCTCGACCAGCGCCTTCAGCACGACGGCGCCGAGCTCACCGGCGCCGAGGCTCGAAAGGCCACCACCGAACTTGCCGACCGCGGTACGGATCGGGGACACGATGGCGGCGCGACGCAATTTGGTCATGAGAACAGTCTCCGGTTAGGCGACACCGACGATGCCGGCATCGATGAAGCGGGCGATCTCACCCGCGGGAAGCGACAGACGATCAGCCAGCACCTCTTCGGAGTGCTGACCGTTGCGCGGGGCAGGACACGGCGCCTGCCGCTCAAGCTGCGGCACGGTGGCAAAGGCGCCTGCGGCAGGATAGCTGAAGCCGCTGGGATTCTCCGCCGTGCCGAAGATGGGATTGTCGGCAACCAGCGTGCGGTCGTTCGCCGCATCGAGCATGGTGCGATAGGCGGAATGCACCACGCCGCCGGCATCAAGTGCTGCGGCGAGGTCGGCGTGCTTGCGCGCGCCGACCGCCTGATCGAACAGCGGGAATAGCGCATCGCGATGGGTGAAGCGCAGGCCGTCGTCCTTGGCGAAGCTGACGCCACGTTCGGCCTCTACTGCGGCGATCGCCTGCGTCAGCCCGAGCGCCTCGACCAGGTTGGCCCACTGGCGCGGCGTCACCACCACGATCATCGTCCGCACGCCATCGGCAGTGACGAAATCGCGGCCAAACAGACCATAGACCGCATTGCCGAGACGCGGCCGGTTCTCGCGCTCGTAGAGCACTTCGGCGATGCCGCCGAGATTGGCGACGGTGCCGATGGCGACGTCGGAGAGCGGCACGCGCACCTCGCTGCCTGCGCCTGTCTCGACACGCCGCCGCATCGCCGCGAGCAGGGCGAACGCCGCGTAGGCGCCGCTCAGAAGATCCCAGGCAGGCAGCACATGGTTGACCGGCTCGGGGCCGGCGCCGGTCATCATCGGGTAGCCAACCGCATTGTTGACCATATAGTCGAGCGCCGGCGAGCCGTCCGCCCATCCCATCACCCGTACGGTGACGAGATCGGGCCGGCCTTGCGCCAGCACGTCATGGGCCATAAAGCCCTTGGCGGGAAAATTGGTGATCACCTGCCCGGTCGCCCGTACCAGCGCCTGCAGCAGCTCGCGCCCCTCGGGCCGGGCAAGATCCAGCGCCACCGACTTCTTCGCCCGGTTGAGATTTTCCCAGTAGAGCGAGTCGTTGTTGCCCGTCACCGGCCAGCGGCGGAAATCCGGCCCGCCGCCGATCTGATCGACCCGGATCACCTCCGCCCCCATTTGCGCACAGTACAGCCCCGCGCTGGGCGAGGCCACGAACGACGATGCCTCGATGACCGAAAGCCCGGAAAGTAGGTCGTACATCAGCGCCTCGGTTAGGCCGCGTGAAACTCGCGCAGCATGTGCTTGGCGATCTGCAGCTGCAGGATCTGGGTCGTGCCCTCGTAGATACGGTAAATCCGCGCATCACGGAAGAACCGCTCGGCGTCGTATTCGGCGAGATAGCCCGCGCCGCCATAGACCTGCACGCAACGATCGACCACACGGCCGCACATCTCCGACGCGAACACCTTGAACGCCGCAGCCTTGCGCAGCACGTTCTCGCCCGCATCCGCCCGGCGGCAGACGTCGTGCATCATGCTCTCGGCGGCATAGATCTCGATCTCACTGTCGGCCAGCATCTGCTGGATCAACTGGAAATTGGCGATCGGCTCGCCGAACGCCTTGCGCTCGGTGGCATAGCGAATGGCGGAATCCAGCGCCCGCCGGGCGTAGCCGGTCGCCGCAGCGCCGACCGAAATGCGCCCGTTGTCGAGGCTCTTCATCGCGTAGGCGAACCCCTTGCCCAACTCGCCGCCGAGCAGCGCGTCATCGGGCAGATGCACGTTCTCGAGGATGATGTCGGCGATCTGACTGCCCGCCTGCCCCATCTTCTTGTCGGCCTTGCCGACGGTGACGCCAGGCGTATCCATCGGCACGATAAAAGCGGAGACGTGCGCGTTCTTCGCCTGGCTATCCTTGCTGGTGCGCGCCATGATCAGCGCCACGTTGGCGAACGGCGAGTTGGTGATGTAGCGCTTGGTGCCGTTCAGCACCCAGCCGGTCGCGGTTTTCATCGCCGAGGTCTGCATGCCTGCGGAGTCGGAGCCCGATCCCGGCTCGGTCAGGCCGAACGACGCGATCTCGCCGGCCGCCACGCGCGGAAACCATGTCGCCTTCTGCGCATCGGTGCCGCCGTTCTTCAGCGCCGAGCAGAACATGCCGATGTTGATCGAGATGATCGAGCGGAACGCCGGCATGGCGTAGCTGATCGTGTGAACCGTGCGGGCATACTGGGTGATGTTCATGCCCGAGCCGCCGTATTCTTCCGGCATCGTCAGACCAAACAGGCCCATCTCGCGCATTTCCTGCAGGATGTCGGCCGGGATTTCATCGGTCTCGATGATCGTCCGCTCGGCCGGGATCAGCCGTTGGCGGACATAGCGCTGCAGCTGTTCGATGAATTGTTCGAAGACGTCGGCATCCATGCCGGGGCTCGCAGCACTCATGTTTCCCTTACCTTCTCCCGCCTCCGGAGGCGCCCATCCGACTGTGACATCGGCGGCCAACCGGCGGCATTGATCTTTTGCGGTCGTTTACTCCGGCGCCGCACCGAATTCAATATATAGAATTGTTTTTCAATGTATTGAAATCTATACTGCCGCCCATGCTCGGTCCGGTGCGCTCGGTTTCACAGGCTTTCGCGATCCTGCGCCTGCTCGCGCGGCGCGGGCCGCTGACGCTATCCGGCATCGGCCGCGACATCGGGCTCAGTCCGTCGAGCTGCCTCAATCTCCTGCGGACGCTGGTCGCCGAAGGCGCGCTGGAGCGCGAAGCCGACGGCAAGCGCTATCGGCTGGCGGACGGCTGGGCGGGCCTCGCCGTGCTACGAGACGGCGAACCGGAGCGCATGGTTCCCCAGGCGCGCCCGCTGCTGGCGCGTTTCGCCAAGGATCACGAAGCGACGGCGGGCCTTTGGCAGGTGGCGTCCGGCCGCGTCGCCCTGATCGCGCTCGAGGATTCCGGCGCCGCCACGCGCATCCACATGGTCGAAGGGCAACGCCAACCGCTCGGCAGCGGCGCATCCGGACGGGCAATCGCCGCGGGCGCCGATCTCGACCTGGCGGAACTGGAACGGCGATACGCCGTGGTGCGCTGGCAGAAGCCGCTCAGCTTTCGCGCCTATGCCGGACAGGTCGCAGCCGCGCGGCAGCGTGGCTACGCGATCGACGACGGCTTTGGACATGCGGGCGTCTGCTCGCTGGCCGCCGTGATCCCGCAGGTGGAACCCGCCATGTGCGTGACGGCCTCGGTCTTTGCGCGCTCGCGCAGCGAGGACGAACTCGCCCAGATCGGCCGCGCCCTGCGCAAATTGGCGCAGACGCTGAGCGATATCCGCTAACAGGGTGGAGGTCCGACCGGACCGGCCGCGCGCCGGTTCCCTGGCCCCATACTTTTCATCGTCCCGCCTTGCTGCGGCCAAAGCGCGGTGTCCCTTTCCGCGCATAATGGAGGGAACAGCCACCGCGCATCGCACCTCCAGATCACGGAGCGCCAATGCAATCGCCCTTGCAACACGCCGATCCAAATTCCGATCCGCACGACGCAATCGTCGCGCTATTGCGCGATCACGCGCCGCGTCAGACGAGCGATCTCGCCAAGCTGAACATCGCGCCTGGCGCATCCGGCCACACGGCGACGTCATCGGCGCCAGCAGTCGAGCCGCCGCTGCGCTTGGCGCCGACGAACGACAACAGCGGCGACACGCTCGAGCCTGAGCCCCGCCCCCGTAAAAAGCGCGGTGTCATGCGCGTGCTGCTGAGCATGTGTGCCGGTGCCGCCGTCACCATCGCCTGGCAGGCCTATGGCGACGACGCCAGACAAACGCTGTCCTCTGTCGTGCCGCAACTGTTTGCCAGCGCGACGGCGCCCAGCGCCAATGGCGCCGAGCCGCAGGATGCAACCGCGCAGGCCGACGCTGCGCAGCCGGCCGAGCAAACAGCCCCAGCGCAGGCGGCGGCCGAAGCGCCGTCAGCGCCCGCCACTCAATCTGCAGCCCCAGCAACGGAAGCCGCCGCTCCCGCAGCCCCACCTCAGTCCGCCGCGCCTGCACAGGCTGCACCCGAACTCGCGCAGACGGTCGAGGCGATGTCGCAGGAAATCGCAACGCTGAAGCAAACGGTGGAAGACTTGAAAGCCGGACAGCAGCAGCTGACCCGCGATCTGGCGAAGGCTGCCGAGCATGAGACGCGGCGCAAACCCGCGCCATCGGCGAAGTCTACAGCAAAGCCCGCCTCACAACCGCCCGTGCAACGCACGGCGGCGCCGGTCCCGCCGGCCGCGCGCCCTGCCGCAGCCTATGTGCCGCCGCCCTCTCCGCAGGGACGGACTTACCCGCAAGGATACCCGTCGCAAGGATATCCCACGCAAGGATCGGTGTATTCGCAAGGCACGACGCAACGCGATGCCTACATTCCGCCGCCACCGCCGGCACGGCTTCCGCCTGAGCCCGGCTTCAACAGCGCACCTCGGCCACCATTGCCGCTGCAATGAGCCGCACGCTTGCGGAGCGTCCCTCTAGGCCACCGCCGCGATCTCGGCGAGGCGGAGCCAGTAGTGCACGCCATGCGGCAGCACCGCATCGTTGAAGTCGTAATGCGGGCTGTGCAGATTGCGCCCGTCTGCGTCGGAACCGTTGCCGATCCAAACATAAGCGCCGGGCTTGTGCTCAAGCATGAACGCGAAGTCCTCCGCGCCCATGCTCGGCGGCAAATCGGTATGCACCTTGTCGCCGCCGGCCGATGATATCGCGGCTTGCCGCGCGATCTCCGCCTCGGCAAGCGAATTGATCGTCGCCGGATAACGGCGGCTGTAAGTGAACGTGCAGCGCGCGTCGAACGCCGCACAGATCAGCTCAGCCCGCCGCGCCATCTTCGCCTCCAGCAGATCGCGCACATGCGGCTGGAACGAGCGCACGGTGCCGCGCAGCACCAGCTTGTCAGGGATCACGTTCCAGGTATCGCCCGCATGGATCTGCGTCACGCTGATCACCGCGGGATCGGTCGGATCGATGGCGCGGCTGACGATCGCCTGCCACGCCGCCTGAAGCTGGCTGCCGATGGTGATCGGATCGATGCCTTGATGCGGCATCGCCGCGTGGCTGCCCCTGCCCTGAACGACCGCCTCGAACGTATCGAATGCCGCCATCACCGGCCCGGCATGCACGGCGATCCGGCCGCAGTCGAGGCCGGGCCAGTTGTGCATGCCATACACCGCAGCGACGGGAAAGCGGTCGAACAGTCCTTGCTCGATCATCACCCGCGCGCCACCCTCATTTTCCTCGGCCGGCTGGAAGATGAAAACGAACGTGCCTTTGTGGGGCGGATTGTCCGCAAGCATGCGGGCCGCGCCCAGCAGCATCGTCGTATGCCCGTCGTGCCCGCACGCATGCATGCGCCCGGAATGCACCGACGCATAAGGCAGGCCGGTCGCCTCCATGATCGGCAGCGCATCGATGTCGGCGCGCAAGCCAACGGTTGCGCCCTCGCCGCAGCGGAGCACGCCGACGACGCCGGTGCCCGCTAGACCGGTGTGCACATCGAGGCCGAAGGCGCGCAGCTTCTCGGCGATGAAGGCCGAGGTGCGGTGCTCCTCGAAAGCCGTTTCCGGATGGGCGTGCAGGTCATGCCGCCAGGCGACGAGATCCGGTACGATCCGTTCGATCCGGCTGACGACGTCGGTCATGGCATTGTCCTAGAAGCGAGCTAAAGCGCGATGAGATTTGGATGAATCCTCACGCTTACCTCATTGTTTAAGCATGATCGTTTCGGAAAACCGCCTCACACTTTTCCGGATCATGCTTTGGGAAGCGGCAGGTGCGGCGTAACGGCCAGGATCGGCCGGTGCCAACAATACCCGACGCCGGGCCGGCGACAAGCCGGTCGATGACGCGTATGCGAGCGCAGCCGCCAGCTTCACGCCGGCGACTGCGTCAATCCCAAGATTGCTCGCCTTGTCCGACACAACGAACGACGTTCATCGTCTCCTAATCAGGCTCGCAAAGCATCAAATCCCGTCAGCATAACATTGGCGCGATCGCGACGGCTGCAATCGGGCAACCAGCGGCGCGTTCCACAACCTCAATGCGGCTCCGGCTCCAGCATGACAAGAACGCCGGTCGGCTCCGGCTCGTGCGCATTCAGAGCGGTGAACGTGCCGTCGCTCCAGTAAGCCAGGTTGACGATTTCGCCCCGTCGCGCCCCCGCATCGGGCGCTGCCGCCGGTTCCAGCACATTGACGCCGGAACTGTCGATGAAGAACGTATGCGGCCCGAACACCTCGCTGAGATGTGTCGCGACCGGATGGCTTTCGGGCACGACCCGCGCCTCGAATTGGCTCAACGTCCGCTGCACCTCCGCTTCGTTCAACTTCATGGTTTTGCTCTCCCGTTGCATGCGTTCGACGACCCCGCTCGCGGAGCCGTGGCCGGGCTAATTCATTCAAGGAGGCTGCGTTCCTCCGAGAAATGGTCCGAGAAATGGTCCATGTCGGAAGAGCGATCGCTCGCCACCCGCGTTCGGACAATGCGACGCGTCGCAGGCGATCAGTTCGAGCCCTGTTGGGCGCTTGACGTCGCGCGCTCCACTTGGTCGAAACCATCTTCGAGCAAATTGCCGCACAGCGGCTCCCCGAGAAGGTAGCGCGCCGTGTGCTCGCCTTGCCCTCGCGCCGCCTCCGCGCGGATCGCAGGCCAGTCTTCCACTGTTCCATCGCCGCGCCCGAGCCGCATCAAGGCCACCAGGTCGGTTTGTTCATCGACACTCAAGGCGTTCACGAATCCGACGAATTCGCGAACCACGGCGTCGCCCGCGCCCCGGTCTTCCAGGATATCGATCGTGCGGTCATCGGCGGGGTTGGACCCGGTTTCCGTGTCCACGGGCACATCTTTGCCGGCGAACTCCCTGGCCTTGTCCGCGAGGAAGGCAACTTTATCCTTCGAGATTGCAAGTTCGGGCATCGCTTCATCGCTCCTGACGGTCGGCTTTGGCCGCAAACACGCGCGCTGCACCGCGGACCCGATGAGCAACCGCTTCCCGGCATCCAGGTTCCTCGCGGCTGCGAAGGCAGGCAGGAGAATTGTCGAAGCAACAATGACGAGAGCGACGCGCAAGTGGTCGCTTTGACGCATCGCAGGAACAAAACGTCCCGCCGCCGCTTCCCTCACATTGGAAGGAGACCGATCATGAGCGACCCACGCGACTTGCCACCCGATCCTTACGAGCGTCCCTCCCGTCGTCTGTCCGATCGTCCCTCGAAGGCCGCGACCGGCACGATCATCGCGGCGCTGGTGGTCCTTGCGATCATTGCCGTTTCGATCTTCTACGCAGGCATGCCGACAAACACGACCACGACGTCGAATACGCCGCCTGCAACGACCGCACCGGCCCCATCCGGCTCATCGGGAACAGTGGGACAGGCACCGCAGAATCCGGGATCTGCTCCAGCCAACCGCTAAGCTGCGGTTCGCCGCAAATACGCAATGCCACGTCCCGCGCGACGTGGCATTGACGAGCGACAAGCTTGCAGGCTCGACCCTCACACGCGGCGGCCTCGCATGCATCCGCGCATGAGAAACTCGCGGTCGATGTGTCGCATCACGGTCGATGTGTCGCATGCGCGATGCCTCACGCGAGGATTCATAAGCCTCAGCCCCCCGGCCATCATCAATCCCGCACCCTACAAATGCACTCTACTGACGCAGTAAGTAAGTACCGCGTCAGATTCCGTTTGAAACCTGTTCCATTTCGCGCATACTGATTGCGGTTGGGGCGTTTGCCGTTGAGCCGGAGATGCGAAGTCTTCGGATCAATGTTTGCGCTGAGACGCGTGCATACGCTCCGCCCATGCAAAAGCCATTCGCCGCTTCCCTTCATGCCCTCATCAGCGCACTGAAACTGCCGACTGCCGCGACGCGCGAATCTCCCGCCGTCCAGCACTCGCTGCAGGAGTGCACAGAGCAACTCGAAGCGCTCGAGCAAACCGCCGCCGAATGCGATTTGATCGCCAATCTCGCTTCGGATCGCCACAGGCAGGAAGCGTTCAGCAAGCTCGCCGCCGAATACGCGCAGCTGATCCATGAGATGAAGCGGGCAGCGCAGGCCGCCGCGCTCTTCACCGCTCCTGATTCACCGCCCTATGTTGAAGGACATGCTCACGCACAGAGCGTGATGTCCGAGCCAGGCAAGCCGAGCGCGGACCGCGATCACGCACGCGCCATGGCATTGCCGGCTGCGCGGCATCATCCCGCCGCCGTCCGCATCACACCGCGGCTGCCGCGGTTTCTTGTGGCCGGTCTTGTCTCGGTACTCATCGCCGTCATCGTGATCGTCATCGTCAGAAGGTTCGGACGACAGTGATGACCGTGAGAAGCACATGGCGACGATGCGGCGGCAGCGTCCGGAGCGCCGCAGACTGACGCCGCGCATTACCCGTCAAAAGACGGAACGCCGGGCAATTGCCCTCGCCCGATATCGCTCACGCAAGACAATCGATATGGCGATGGCGGTATTAGCATGACGACGTGCGCCGCATCCGACACGCTCGGCGGGCTTTTCCTGTTCCGGTTTACCCTTTCTTCAACAATCGATGGCGCCGCGGACGCGGGCGCGCCTATCATCCGCGGCAAGGGGGCAATTATCCGCTGGAGACAACCAGTGAATGATTTGCCAAACTCCAAAGAGGCCGAGATCAAGATTCCCTGTCCGCACTGCGGGCATGAGATGCGCAAGCAAATCGGCTGGCTTCGCGCCAACGCGACGTTCACCTGCCCCGGATGCAAGCGGGTCCACTTCGAGACGAGCAAGCTGATTGCCGCACTCGAACGGGCACAACGCGCATTTCGACAGCTTCGCGCTCGGGAGCGCCGGATTCATCAAGAACATCGGGCCGCAACACCGGAGGGCCCGATCATCGCGCTCTCCAAGCAAGCGGGGCCCACCGACAGCCCTTGAACGTGGCGTGTTTTCCAGCGCAACCCCGTCGTTCGATTGCCCCCGCGAGAACGAGGCAATCGAAGCCAACGCGATGTCCTTCTCGTCCGGACGCCTGGCCGGACCGCGAACGCATCAATTCACGTCGCAGGACGGGTCGGCTGGCAAGAAACGAACAACGTCGCCACCAGCAGGATGGCATAGTAGCTGGTCGACCGCAGAAACGATGTCTCGGTAAGATTCATCTGGAATGACAGCGCGGCGAAACACACCATGAAGGCGCAGTGGTTCATGGAAACCGCACCGCTGGAAATCAGCGCCACCATCCGTACCGCGAACAGGACGGCCGCGAAGAAAAACAATGTGAAGCCGACGATACCGGTTTCGATCAGAATTCCGACATAGCCGCTATGGAAGTTGTCCAGCACCCAGCCATGCTCATTCCGGTAGGCGTCATAGAGCACTTCGGTACTCCAGAAGCCGTTCAGGCCGTAACCGAGCAATGGATGATTGTCGAAATGACGGAGCGAATACTCCCAGATGAAGGTCCGTTCGGTAAGATCGATCTTGGTGCCGAACACCGGAAAGTGGTCGTAACCGGTGGAATAGAGATAGAGCATCAAGCCGGACGCCATGATGGTGATGACGAGCGGCCAGAACGCGACCAACTTGGCGAAGGACCGCGAGAACCGCGCCGCCAGCAATGACGCGCAAGTGACCAGAGCGAGCGCAGCGGCACCGCGCGATCCGGAGCCGACCACGGCGGCAACCGACATCAGAAAGATCGTGCCGCAGACCAACCAGCTGTCGCCGCTCATCCGCCGGAACAAGGCGAAGAACATCAAGTAGGCGGCGAGAAATCCGAGCGACTGCTTGGATGCGAAGATTCCCTGCCATTGGCCGCCATGCATCCAGCTCTGGTCGACGGCGACATCCGGCATCAGCACCACCAGGATGATCGATGCGAGCAGCGGCAGGAACAGACCGATCGACGTGGTCCGGACGATGTCCTCGATGCTGAGGCGCGTGGCCAGACGGAACGCGCCCACCGTCGTAATCAGCAGCGCAGCGCATTTCATCGCCGCCGCCGGGGACCAATTGGACCAGAGGACCGACGTGATCGCCCAGCCGTAGAATGCAAGATAGACGATCAGATCCGTGCCGGGCGCTGTGCGGATCACCGGCCGCACGAACACGCTCACGCCGATCAGAACCACCCACATGATCAAGGCCAGGATCTGCGGGATATTGGCGTAGGCCGGGGACAGCAGCCCCTCGTTCAACACGGTGACCGACGCCGTCACCACGAGAACGTTGGACCAGCGCATGATCGACGCGGCGATGCGATCGCTTGATGCATTCTTGCCGATGTCGAAACCGGACGAGCCCGTGCCGTCATTGACCGCAAGCAGCGTCACTGGAACGTTTCCCTGTAGATGGCCGGACTGGTCATCGCACCACGCCGCGATGAGAGGTCGGATAGAAATAATTCACTAAGGTTACCGCTCCGTTAATCCCGTCATCCGGGCACCGGCTCACGTCAACCGCAACGGTAACGCAACCTGCGTGGCCCGACGCATGGTTTTCAGCGAAACTGCGGCACGCAGCGTTTCAGCGCATTCTTCAGCGATTTGAGCCGGTGATACACGAACGCGAACGCCGAGCCGCTGAACGAGGTCGAACGGCTGAAGTTATGCAGCTGGGTTTCCTCGACCCGGAAGTTGGACTTGTAGCCGGTATTGCCGAGCCCCATGTCGAAGCGCTTGAAGCCCTGTTCGAAACGCAGCTTGATGATCCGGTAGATGATCTGCAGGCCGACGGAATATTTTCCGTAGCCGTCCGCATCGAAGCCGCTCAGCACCGCATGAAACTGATCCCCACCCGCGAGCCCGAATAGCACCGCCACCGGCTTGCCGCCGAGATAGCTGACATAGGTCACACACTCCCCGCAGGTTAGGCCGGCGATCGCGAATGCGAGATAGAAATTCCAGTACACGTCGCGTTGGAGCAAATCTGCTTCGAACCGTCCATCCCTGACGGATCGCAGGAATGCGAACGCTTCGCGCACCTCCGCCTCCGTGGTCGCCGCACGGTGCTCGTAGAGCCCGGCCTCGCGTTCGAGCTGCCGCGCAAGCCGCCCCAATTCCTTGGAGAACTTGCGACGGATGGTCCGCCGCTGCCAAGCGTCGAAATCGTCGCCGACGTCGCTGTGGAACGCCGCATTCTCGCACGGCGTCGCCGTGGTCCGGCTGAACAGTCGCGCGGGATCGAAGCCATCGTCCCTCACCTTCCGGAACAGCAGCACATGAGCGCCACTGAGCAACGCGTCCAAACCCGAAACAGCCGCCGGATCAGCCGCCAGCGTCTCGAGGACAACGCGGTCTCCCACGGCACAATTGTAGTCGCATACGCCGAAGTCAGCCGGCTGCAGCACCTGCACGCGCGCAGCCTGCTGGATCACCATCGGAATGACCACCAGCAACGCGCCGTCGCGCGGATCGCGAACCGTAATCGTATGTTGTTTCGCCGAGAGATTCGTCGCGAGCCGCCTGTGAATCAGGTCCATCCAGACCGGGGCCTGGAAGACCGTTCCGCGGTGGAGATTGAAAAACGCCCTGTACTCCTCGCTTTGAAAATCGAACGTCTCCTCCACCGCAATAGCGGCATCCATGCGCAACGTCTCTGCGGTTATCGCCAGCATGGCCGATGAATCCGCAAGGACGAGCCACACAGGTTTGAGCACGAGAGCGCAAACGACACTGACAAACCTCTCAAGGCACCGCTCGCGAGCAGCTCAACGCTTGCAACGCCATTGCTGCGAGTCGATCGTTTGATCGTCACGTCGCGCTCGACTCGCTAACAGCAATACAGCCGCGGCGTATACCGCTTCACACAGCCTTGCTGCCGTCTCTCCAACGGCGCGGACCATCACGCCCTCTCTTCGCCTGCTACTTTATCGCCTCGGCGGCGGTGCGACGCCTCACTGATTATGATGCATGCCGCCGACGTGAAACACACTCAACGGAGATATCTACGCACACAGAACACGCAGAGCTTTCCGCGCACGATACTCATAGAAAGGAGCAGTCCGATCCGGATCCATCCCGGATCGGACTGCCGCGCAAACGAGGCTTTGGGGGGCGGGAGAAAGCTCGCTTGCGATCGCGATAACCTCACTTCGATAGCGACAGACCGAAGGCTCAGCATCGCACTTTCGATGAAGCCGCTTGCAACGTCCGGCTCGCAGCGAAGCCTACTGCGAAAAATGCCGACAACAACCGAAAGCAGGAGATAACCTTAAACGACCGAGGTTTTCGCGATTTTGCGCCAGCATGATGCCGAACACGGCTAAGCAAAAACACGTAGCGCGGATTTCCTCCGCCCCGCAGCCGTCCACGACGCGCGGACGGTGAGCGCATACACCAGCTCTCGCGATCAACGAGCAGTGCTCTGACAGATGAAAATGCGCACATCGCGCACAACAACATCACAACGCGCAAGAACGTGACTGCGCATGACGCAGCATACAGCAACGGTTTCCTAGCACCGCACGGATTCACCATTCCACGCATTGAATCGTCACGCGCGAGCAAACACGCTTTCATCGATGACGTGATGATCTATAACAGCATCCAGACACGTTGAGCTTCACGTGAAGTTTTCTTCACGACATCGACGAGATTACGAACGGATCGAAAAATGTCGGCTCTCGGCGCACTTCCCTCCGGCGTCACCTGCAGAACCATCAACGAAGACGACCTGGAAGGAGTAATTAGTTGCCTCCGCAGAGGCTTTCCGCAGCGCAGCCGCGACTACTGGCATCAGGCCTTTGTACGCGCGTCGCAACGGGAAGCAATCGACGACCTCCCGCGCTACGGCGTTACCCTGGAGAGTCACGGGAAGATCGTCGGCGTTCTTCTCACGCTCTACGCTCGCTATCAGACCCAACATGGAAGCGAGATACGCTGCAATCTCGGCAGCTGGGCAGTGGACAACGAATTCAGGCCCTATGCCACCAAGATGATTCTTAAAGTTCTCAAGCGCCGAGACATCACTTACGTCAACATCTCTCCAGCGCCCGCAACGATAAGGTTCAACGAGGCGTTCGGCTTCCGCCTGTTCTCGCATGGTCAGGTCGCGTTTGCTCCAGCGCTGAGTTCGGCGGGACGTGCGTGCCGCGTGGTCGAAGCGGATCCGAACGCACCCGAAATGGCAATGCTGTCTGACAATGAGCGGACGATCTTGTCCGAGCACGCAGCACTCGGCTGCTATGCGTTGATCTGTATCGACGGCGAGAAGGCTCATCCGTTCGTCCTGATCAAGCGTCATGTCGTACGTGGTCTCATTCCATGCTGTCAGGTCATCTACTGCCGCTCCACTGCGGAGCTCAGCCGGTACGCTGGCGCGATCGGCCGCTTCCTCTTACCGAAAGGTATCGTGCTCTGTCTCGTCGATGCGACGGAGACAATTCCAGGCCTGCGCGGTCGTTATTTCCCAAATCGCGGGCCGAAGTATTTCAAGGGTCCGCGGCCGCCGTCGCCGGGCGATCTGACATTCACTGAGATGGTTGTCTACGGTCCATGATCATGACCGCGTTCACGGTCACTCGCCCCGGCCCTGGGTGGTGTGCCGCTTCTCTCCGACGTCGCGGCAATAGGTCCAGTCATCATCCAGACAAAAGCGGACCCCTTTCCGCATCTTCCCGTCCCGCTCGCCTGTCAGAACCGGTTCGGGCGATCGTTACAACATTACTGGTTTTGGCAATCATGCACTGACCTGCATCGGCGATAACCATAGATCGGATTCGTTCTGGCACGATCCAATGCTTCTCCCTATTCAGGTCAGAACGCGGCATCGGCCGGCTGCTGGTTCGAAGCCCCAAGCCTTTCCCGATTGCCTTAGGATAGCGACGGTGGACGACATCAGACGCACCCGTGAGTCTCACGGTGCAGACCAACCGCTTCCGACGACAGACATCCTGATGTCGCTTTCCGCGCTTGCCAAGAGCGGCGCGATCGGCAGCATCATCAAGCTCGTCAGCGCCGGCCTGTCGTTCCTCATGTTCGTGGCACTGGCCCTGATCACCGATGAACGGCAGTTCGGCCTTTACAGCGCAGCCTATGCCGGGGCCAGCCTGGCGTCCTTCTTCGCATCGGTCGGCCAACAGGGCACCGTGCTCAGGTTCTGGCCGCAATATGCCGGCGCCAATGACTACGCCTCGGCGAACAGCCTGATGGCGCGCGCCATCCTGGTCGCATTGGCCGGGCTGGCCATCGCCAGCCTCTTGATCTTCGGACTGGGATATCTGCCTTTCGCCATGACGAATGTGCCGGAGTGGCTCTCGCTGTGTGGCGCCGCCGCGGGACTTTGTTTCGCGCTCGGCTGGTCAGAGTTCACATCCGGCGCCTTCCGCGCCAAGAACGCGTTGATCTTCGGCCTGCTGCCGCGCGACATCATCTGGCGAGCGGCGATCATTGCAGCCTTCGTCGCGGCGCGCGTTATGGGAATCCAGCTCAGCGCGGTCGTCGCCCTCCACCTCACCGCCGGACTGCTGGTCCTGTCCGTCGTTCCGCAGACAGTGCTGTTGCTGCGCGATACCGCCCGCGCCGAGCGAAGCTCGCTCACCCAGCATCAGAAGAACGAGTTCAGGAGCGTGACACTCGGGCTGTGGGGCGTCACCGCGCTGCCGCCGGCACTCGCGCAAGTCAGCACGCTGCTTGTCGCTGCGATCCTCGGCGCGGAGCTTGCGGGCGCAATCTTCGTCGCCGATCGAACCACCAGGCTCGTGATCCTCGCCCTCAACGGCATCAACCAGGCGCTCGCACCGCAGATTTCCGGAGCCTTCTATCGCGGCAACAAGGCTCACGTGCAGCGCATCACCAGCCTAGCCGCCTGCGGTGGCTTCATCCTTGCGCTGCTCGTGCTCGCGGCCTACACGATCTTCGCCGGTCCGATTCTGTCGATCTTCAATCCGAGCTACGCCACACCTGCGCTGAAGGCGACGCTCATCATCTTCGGCATCGGCGCGACCATCGGCACCGCCTGTGGTCCGGTCGAGTTGCTGCTGCAATTGACCGGCCGGCAGCATGCGCTGTTCAAGCTCTTGATGATCGTGAACCTGGTCGGGCTCGCCGTGACGGCGGCAGCGACCTATCTGCTGGGTCCGGTTGGCGCGGCGCTCAGCATCAGCGGCACGATTGCTGCCTGGACCATCCTTGGGGTGCTCATCGCCCGCCGCACTCTCGGCATCAACCCTTCGATCTTCGGATTCCCCATGCGAAACGGGCTGCGCGGAGCCCTCACACTGCTGGGAAGCCGTTCGTAGGACGGCCGACACGCGCGGCGTCTCACCCCACCGCACGGTTTCGGGTTCCTCGCAGCGGCCGGCTGCGGCTACTGGTGAATGACAACGCCGGTTGCAGTCTCGCGATTGCGCGCGAGCGCATCCATGAGACGGGTGATGCGATCGGTATCCTGCGTGCGCGCATCGACGACGAACACGGCGAAATCGATGTGATCAGCGAGCTTGGCGATGTCTCCGACATTATCCAGCACGGTGCCGTCGATGACAACGATGTCGAACTCGGAGCGGACGTCGCCGGAGGCAACCCCCGTTTCGGTCCGTCCGGACAAGAGCGACATCAACGAGGACGCCGTCGTATGCACCGGCATGATGTCAGTGTCGGCCGCCATCGCCGCATCTGCCGGAAGCTTCGCTGCCGACGGCTCCACCTTGATCAGCACGCTCAGCATGCCGCGCTCGAGCGCGAGCGCATTCAGCGCATCGGCCACCGCCGTTCTGACCGTTCCGGCGCTGCCCGCGAGGAACAGCACCACCCGCCCGCGCATGCCCCGCGAGAGCGCGATCCTTTCCAGAAGCTCCGCAAGATTGGCTTTGGCCTCCGGCGCAGGGGCGACGGCGTGAACGGATGCCGCATCGCTGGGGCGCGGACGCGCCTGCGGCGGCAGCACGCCCCATACCGGCAGATCGAGCGCGGCATTGGCTGGCGCGGGGACGCCGGTCTGGCTCCGGATCGCAGCGAGGCTCGCCAGCGATGCGGCAACCGGCAAGGCGACGCCGCCCGCATCGAGCAGAACCACCGCCACCGCCGCAAGCAGCAGGGATGCGGCAGCGATCGCAGGAATCAGCACCGGCAATGTCGGCCGATTGGGCCGAGCCGGCACTGTCGCCGCCGACACGAACTGGGTCTGCGAAGGCTGCAGCGACCGCTGCTCGCTCGTGGTCTTATAGCGCGCGAGGAACTGCTCATAGATGCCCCGGTCGGCCTCGGCCTGGCGTCGGAGATCCTGCAGCTTCACCGCCGCCTCTCCGGTCATCAGCATTTCGCCTTCGACCGAGCCGAGCAGGGTCTCAAGCTGCTTCTGCTGATCGCGAAGCGTTTCATAATCCGACTTGGCGGCCTGCACGAGCCGGTTGCGCTCGGTTGCGATCTGCCGCTCGAGCTCGTTGCGCTGATTGAGCGCAATGACCAGGTCCGGGTGCCGATCACCGAAGACCGCCCGCTTCTGCGCGATCTGATCGTTCAGTTGCGTGCGCTGCGTGCGCAGCACGTTGAGCAGTTCCGAGCGCGAGCCCATCGACGTGTCGACATTGGAGCGCGCATCGCGCTGGATCTGATCGTAGCGCGCCTTGGCCTCCTCGGTGCGCAGCTTGGCGGCGGAAATCAACTGGCTGAGCTCGGTGGCCCGGACCTGTCGGGTGGTGCTGTCCCGGCCGGCCTCGACGATTCCATGCTTGGTCTTGAACGCGGCGACCGCATCCTCCGATGCCGTCAGCCGGTCGCGCAGCGTTTTCAGGCGGCTGCTCAGCCAATCCGAGGCCTCCTCGGTCGCCAACGTCCGCGCCTTCGTCTGGTTCGCCACGAAGGCTTCCGCGATGGCGTTGGCATAGGTCGCCGCCTTCTGCGGATCGTCGGACGTGAACGAAATGGCGACGACATAGGTCTGGCCGCGGCGGACGACCTGCAGGCGCTTGCGGAAATACATCAGCAGTTCGGACATGTCCGTCTCGCCGCCGGAGATGTCCCGATCCTTGGCCACGTCCAGCTTCTCGATCAGCGGGATCAGGAAGCCGTCGGAGCTCGCGATCTCAATGATGCTGAGGAGCGAAGCCGTGTCCTGGCCAATCCCCGGGAGGACCTCCTGTTCGGTGGTCACCCTCTGCTCACGCGGATCGACGAAGATCAGCGAGGTTGCCGTGTAGCGCGCGGGGATGATGAACAGCAGCGCAAGGCCGAGCGCAAACAAGGCAAGCGCGAGCGCGGCGATCTGCCTGATGTTCCGACGCAGCGACGCGATCAGCTCGGCTGGCGAAAGCCGCTGGAGAAAGACCGTGCGGGCGCTCCCAGGCGGCTGCGCCTCAGGCCTCTCCCGCGAGGCCGGAACGGCTTCAGTGATCCGGTCGACCGGCCCCACTGCTGCCTGCCTTCCCAGCATCGGACGCACTCCAGTTTGGACCAAGGTTCTCCGCGCGCGGAGCCCCTGAAACGTAAAGATTTGTGCTTAAGCAACCGTTACGCTGACAGATTTTCGCAACCCCACAGCCCTGGCGAGAGCCCTTTCAGCCGGGCGCGATCCTCTCGAAATGGCCCAACGCAGCGCCTCGCGCGCCGCTGCGATCGCCAATGACAGTAAGATGATGATTCCGCATCTACGTAGGAGCGCGGATAGAAAACTGCACGCGACCCGCGCCGTCGTCCGCCTTACGGCGTACCACAGGCGTCGCCCACCTGGACGGCCCTGAACGCAGACCGTTGTAATATCAGCGATATGACGACGGTGTCCGTCGCCCGCCATGACGCGCGACGCTTGCGATGGGATGCACTCGACCCCTGTACGGTGATACGGCCGGCCAACAAGGCTCTTTTCAAACCAACAGCGATTTGGTCAGCATGCGTCGGGGGGACAATGATCGGATAGGATATCCGTGATGCGTAAAATTGTCCGCAAGGCTGTAATCATTGAGGCGTCTGTCTTCGAACTCGCGACCGAGATGGATGTGATCGAAGTCGATCGGCAGCTCTGGCTCGTTCCCCAATGGATTCCCAACCCGAATGGAATGACGAAGCGGCCCGAACGCATGGTGTCGCTGGAGACCACCGTCTACACGCGCCATCCCGGCGCCCATGTGGAATTCGTTCTGCATAATCCCGTACCGAGGTCAGTGCTGCGGGATCCGCTTCCCACGATCGGAACAGGTTCGTACATCGTCCGCGAACACCTCGATCTCGAATTTCCGATCGATACGACCGCGGCCGCATCGCTGACGCAGCATTAGGACTTGCCGCAAAGTTGCGGCGTTTCGCCCACCGGGGTGTCCTTCGGCGGGCGGCGCGACCCGGCTTCGGTTAGCAGACGCCGACGATCACCGCCGCGAGTGCTCGCGATCTACGGGAGACGCGACCCAAATTCATCAAGCATGCTGCACTTCCTGCACATCGCACTGCACAATGTTCGAGAGATTATAGATCTGCGACGCATTGGCCGCTTGCCGAACGCGACGGCCGCATTAGGATCGCGGCGTCGTTGCGTTGTCCCGAACCAAGTTCACTCAACGACAGAGGCAGGGCCGCTCCCCCGTGATTTAGGGCGGCCCTGTCGTTTTACCGGCATTTCATTCCAGCCGCACTGCCGCGGCACTCCGACTTACCGCCAAAGCCCGGTCCGCACCGCTGCACGGAGCAGCCGGGTCTTTGCTTCATGACTGGCGCCGTATGCTTCGTGGCTGGCGCTGTATACCTTGGCGGCTGTCGCCCTACACTTATGTCTTTACCAGAAGACAAGGGCGGCTACGCTTGCACGATCCTTCCGGGCAATCGACGCGATGGATTGCATCCGTCACAGGAACATACTCGATCGGCTCAACGGCCTGCATAGCCGCCACGCTACGCGGCACGGGCAGATCGCTGAGTTCGGGCCAATCGATCTGCTCGAGGGCCGCCAAGGACATAAAGACGGCGGCGGGCAGGACGAACGAAAGCTTGCGACGATGACGTGCGTTCATATCTGTTACTTCTTTACGCAATCCGCGAAACACCCGTAGATGACTGATTGCGCCTCGTAGCGACGGCGATGCTATCGATCTTCGCGACAGGGCATGTAGCATCGATGAGAGTTCGAGGATTGGACGGGCTGGCGAAGTCGTCCCATTAATACGACTCGGCTGCATTTGACTATTCACGAAAGCGCAAGTTCCGCGACGCAAGCCGGACAATCGCATCACACAGTTGTCATGTCCGATGTTAAGTCCGAAACGCGATGCCATTCGTGGCTATCTCATGGCAAGCCATGGCGACGCATCACACACGCACGGACTGCAAGCCTTGAGCGTCAACGGCCTGCGAGAGTGACGTTCCGGACGAACGCTCAAGCGCGTGCGAATGCTGCCGCGGCCTCACCTGCCGAACGGCCGCTGGCCGCAGCGGTATCGGACAACAGACCGAGCGGCCCGACCCAATCGCCGGAGATAAAGAGACCATCGACATCCGGGACGACGAAACTGGGACGACCGCTGGCGCCGCCCTTCGCCGCAAGAGGAATGGACGAGATCACCGGCATGGCTGGCAGGAATTGGCGCGCGCGCTCGTGCTCACGCCATCCCGGTTGCGCCAGATCGACAAATCCTTCGAGCTCGGCAACGAGCTGATCACGGCTGAACGTTTCGCCCGGCTCCAGGTAGCGCATCGTGTGGATGAGAGCTGCGCCGTCCGGCGCAAGACGCGCCGCGTTGCTATGGACGGAGAAGTACAGCGGGCGATCGACGGCGAGCGCAAACAGAACATCCGGGCGCGGCAGGTGCGCAAGGCCGAGGTCGAGGCAGGCCACCTTCGCCGGCACCGCTGCGGCTGCTGCCGCCCCAACAGCGTCGAAGGCAGGACATAGTGTCGCCACCTGTGCGGGATTCACGGCCAGCACGACCGCACGCGCGGTCAAGCCGGTGCCATCTGCAAGCTCGACACGCCAGCGTGTGTCGCGCTCGATCGATTCGACACGGCAGCTTGAACGCAGGTCAACACCGCGCTGGGCGCAGGCGGCGCATAAGCTGTCGATCATGGTCCCCCAGCCGCCGTCCAGATAGCGGGCGCCCCGCGTCAGGCCGCCATGAAGCTGATCGAGGAGCGTCCGCCCATCCGCGACCTCCGGCGCATGGACGATGCTCGTCAGTCGCACCAACGCCGCAAGCATCGAGCGGACCATGGGCGATGGCGAGAGTGCTGCGAGCGCCGCGCTCAAGGATATTCCGGACGGAACGTCCGGCGATCCATCGCGCAGGCTGCGCAACAGTGATGCCAGCTCGGCTTTCTCCACGTCGGACAGTAACGTGGTCGCGGCAAGTCCTGCAGCCCTGAAAGGGGCTGGGTGCAGCGCGTTCTCGTAGACGAAGACTCCGTCGGCGAGAGCTGGAGGGCGGCCGGCCGCGGTGATGCCGAGATTCTGCAACGCCTTGTCGAGAAAACCGTCGCGATAAAGCGCGTGAGCCCCCTGGTTGAAGTGATATCCGGAGACGATCCGCGTCCTCGCCCGTCCGCCAAATTCCGATGCCGCCTCAACGAGCAGCACGCTGGCCCCGCTCTCCGCGGCGAAGGCAGCCGAAACCATCCCTGCGACGCCGCCGCCGACCACGACGACGTCAACCTCAGATGCGCCCATCGCCTCCTCCTATTACGGATAATTTGTATCCGATTTAACACGGATATATATTATCCGCAATGAGAATCAGCGACGGCGTCGAATGGGCGGTTCATGTATGCGGCGTGCTCGCGGCCGCGCCGGAGGGACGAGGTGTGCCCGGCGCCAAGCTCGCCGAATTTCACGCGTTACCCCCGGCCTATCTGGCCAAGCACCTGCAAGCGCTGTCGCGCGCCGGCATCGTCGCCGCGGATCGCGGCGCGAAGGGCGGCTATCGGCTCGGACGTCCGCCTGCCAAAATCTCGTTGCTCGATATCGTGGTAGCGATCGAGGGACCGCAGCCCGCCTTCCGCTGCACCGAAATTCGCAAGCAGGGGCCCTGTCCGGCGCCGCCGTCGGCCTGCCGAAAGGCATGTCCGATTGCGCGTGCGTTTCTTGCAGCGGAAATGGCGTGGCGCCAGGCGCTCGCGAACGTAACGGTGGCGCAGATGAATGCGGCTGCCGCGGCGGAATCGTTCGACGACAAGCGACGCCGCGACTTTCAGGCATGGCTGAGCGCGGCTCTGCAATGAGCCGCGCGACCGCGATCAATAACACGCAGGAACCGGTGGCGTGCTGCATCGGCACGCCACCGGTCCGGTCGAGCCGAAATACGCGGCCTTAGCAGTTCGGCATGTTCGCCGGGCGCTGCTGGGCCATTCCGCCGACCGAACTGTTTCCCATGCCGGAGCCGGGCGATGCGCTGCCTGCCGTGCCTGGGGCCGAAGGTCCAGACACCGAACTCCCTGTCGTGGTGTTGTTCGGGTTGTTGTTCTTAGCGCCGGTCATATCTGCACCCGGCGCGCGGTTCTTCACCATGTTCGAACTGACATCCCAACACTGGGTCGGGCTCGTCGTCGTGCCGCTCATGCCCGGTCCGGTGTTCTGAGCGTAGGCCGCAGTGATCGTTCCAACTGCGACGGCGGACAGCAATAGCACCTTCAGCTTCGTCATCGTTGCACCCGTCATTCTTGCCTCCGGATTCGTTTCCAGAGTCGTGGCTTCCAGACGGGCTTAATTCGTTCGGCGCGGAGGCGTTCCTCAGTCGCTGGCCCTGAAGCCGGCGTCATCGCGGTTCTGTCCCGCGGCGTTGGCCCAATGGAACATCCAGCACCGGAACAGGTTGGACATCAACCTCACAGCTTTGATCCGCGCATGTCCCGCATCCGCATCGGCACATCTGGATGGCACTATGCATCTTGGAAGGGAATCTTCTTTCCGAGAGGTCTCATGATCCGGCATCAGCTGCCGTACTATGCTACACAGTTCTCGACCACCGAGCTGAATGGTGTCTTCTATCGCATGCCGGAAGCGAAAACGGTGGCCAACTGGCGGGACAGCACCGACGACGATTTCATCTTCGCATGGAAAGCGTCCCGCTTCATCACGCACTGGAAACGGCTGTCGGACGGTTCGCAGGACAGTGTTGCCCTCATGACATCCCGCCTCGCCGTTCTCGGGGAGAAGGCGGGGCCGATCCTGTTCCAACTGCCGCCCAACTTTGCATCGAACCAGGACCGCCTCGCTTCGTTCATCAAGCATCTGCCGAAACAGCACCGCTACAGCTTCGAATTTCGTCATCCGAGCTGGTACGCGCCGAACACTCTGAGGGTCCTATCGGATGCCAACATCGCGCTCTGCCTGTCCGACCACCATCATGCTCCGGCACCCTGGCAGCGCACGGCCGATTTTGTGTACATCCGTGGTCATGGTCCCGGAGGGCGGTACAAGGGCCGCTATCCGGATGCTACGCTTGCGGATTGGACGCGTCGGATACGCTCCTGGAAGAGGCAGGGCTACGACGTATACGTCTACTTCGACAACGACCAGAAAAGCGCCGCCCCGAAAGACGCCAGCAAGCTTAAGCTGATGATGCAGCCGCCGCACGCATCTCGCGATTAACGCGCCCGAGCCAAACAGCTCAGCAGCAACCGCGAAGGACCGCGCGTCACGCCCTCACTATTTGTCGGGCTTCAGGCCCGGCGAGTCGATCCAGCGCTTTGCATCGGCATACATTCGCAATTGCGAGACTTCCTTGAGGACGGATTGCCGCTCCACACCTTCAGGCAGGCTTTCTGCGACCGTTTCGCGCTCTTGAACCAGTTCGTCGATTTCGTCCGCCGACAGATAGATCACTTTCTTAATCCGCTTCATGGTCATTCCAATCGTTTTCAAACGCGGCCAAGCATTCGATCAACCAAGTGCTCGACCAGAAGCGCCCCGGAATATCGGTGATGAGGCACAATCCCTCACGACCGAAATGGTTGCTCAGTCGGAAACCGATTTCCGGATTCGATCAAAACGTATGAACACAAGGTCAGTGACTCTGACCGAGCCCCGCATCTACAAGCCCCGCTGGCAGACGAAAGGACGCAGTGTGGAACAGCTTGCATGACAAGGCGTTGCGCTTGCATCGATACCAAGGGAGCGATCCATGACGCAAACAGCGCGTGATATCTTTATTGTTGGTCTTCGCAATGCCCATGCGATGGAAGTTCAAGCCCGGGAACTGATGGAGCGCCAGTCGGAACGGCTGACCGACTATCCAGAAGTTCAATCCAAGGTGAAGCAGCACCTGGATGAAACGAATGCTCAACTGCAGAGACTCGAGGCGTGTCTGGAAAGCTGCGGTGAAAGCAGCTCGACGTTGAAGGACACAACCACCTCGATCATGGCCAACACCCAGGCCATGATGCATTCGATGGCCGGTGACGAGATCCTGAAGAATACGTTCGCCAACAACGCCTTCGAGAACTTCGAAATCGCTGCCTATAAATCGCTGCTGGCGCTCTGCAACGACGCCGGCGCTCCCACAGCCAGAGCCCCGCTCGAGGAGTCCCTCAAGGAAGAGCAGCGCATGGCCGAGTGGATCGACTCGCATGTCGAAAGCATTACCAAGCAGTACATGGCGCGGGAGCAACGCGAAGTTGCCTGACTGCGGCATGGCCATCTCGCGACGACCTTGATGGTCCGGCAGCTCGTAGCTGCTGGACCATTTCTTTACCCTCAAGCACTACAGCACTACGCCTCTCGGCATCGCGGCGCCTTCTCCCACTGGCTCACCGGACGTTTGTGACCCTCAGCGAGGAACGCGGCGGGCTGCTTGCTGTTGAGTCCGGACTTCCTCGAGGGATGGTCCGGAGGCTTCATGGCAACGACCGCCGATATTCTCGTCGAAACGCTGATCGCATGGAAGGTTTCGGTCGTCTTCGGACTCCCCGGCGACGGCATCAATGGGATCATGGAAGCGCTGCGGACGCGCCAGGACCGTATCCGCTTTGTACAGGTCCGCCATGAGGAATCCGCTGCCTTCATGGCCTCTGCCTATGCCAAATGGACCGGCAAGCTCGGGGTGTTGTAGCGCGCAATTTCAAATGGCACCGCGCGCAACTTCAAATGTCACCCCTTGAAGCGCTCGTTTCCGGTCGGTTCCCAGCAATCTCGACAAGCCCACTTAGCAGCTTGCCGTCACCCTCCATGGCGCTGCGGATGCGGTGCATCATCGACCAGACGGTGGGGCGGCGCATATCGAGGTCGCGGGCCGCCTGATCTGCTGGTCATCCCAGCCCGGAGAACCGCGATGAGCCTCTAGGAGGGCCGAGAACAGCGCTTTACTCCGACCAACTACACGGCTAGGCTTTTTGATTGTGCGCCTGGCTTGAAATCTGGGCTCACGACCGAAGGCGACGTAGGAAAGCCCGCTCATGCCGGGAGGCTCCAAGAATAACCGTTAGTAGCAGCGCTGGGTCGCTCCCAGCGTGGCGGCAATATTGGGGGCCAGCTTCCTACGTCGCTGGATTTCAACCTCCCGGCACCAAGCGTGGTAGGGGCATTGATATGCAGGAAGCTCACATCTGGTTGGTGGCGATCGCCGCCGCAGCTCTCGCTTGGCCGTTCATCAAGGTGGCCGGCGCATTCATCGCTGATGCCGTCGCATCGACGGCCGCGAGCATCAAGAACTAAGCTACTCTCAATTCTGACGGCCAAATCGCGCGCAGGGCATCCGCGTCCTGCGCGCCTTTTATTTTCTCAACCAGTGGCGCGAGATCAACGACCAGCGGCGCACTCCAAAGGTCGTCATCGCTGTCGCGTCGCTTCGTCTCAATCGCCAACGCCGACTTGATATGCGCAAGCTGAATCGGCCTCGCCTTCCGCAGGTCTACTGAGATNGGCCCGCCGTTCGCGCTACGGCGCCAGGCGTTCCGAAACCAGCGGTCAGCCGGCACGTCTGCTGCGTCCCATAGCTCGATTGCGGTGCCGTGTGGCCCGCAGTCTCGGTCCCGGATGATCTCCAGCGCCTCGGCCGTCGTACAGCCGCCGAACTCGAGCGCATGAACGAACCGGCGCGCGACGTCGGACCGAATACCGTTCGCGATATTCCGTTCGACCTGCTCGTCGAGGAAGCCGCGTGGTCGCTTGCCGAAATACGATCCGTGCGCCATGGCCGCGATGATTTCCGGCGTCGGCGTGCAGATGCTGACGCCGGCATCGCCGTGACGCGTGTAGACGATGACCTTCATCAGCTACTGAGCCCCGAATAGCGCCGCCGTAGAGTTGCCGTCGGTCAGCGCACCGCTCGTATCCGCAACGGTGAAGATCTGCGCAACCGACGAACTCACGTTTCCGCCGCTCGATCGGTTTCCCGTATTCAGGGAGCCAACAATCGTCGCATAGGTGTTCGCAGCGAAGGCGATTGCAAGGTTCAAGCGCGCTTCGCCGACCTGCTGATCCGTCACCGAGCTAACGTTGTCGCTATCACCAGCACTTGGCGTTCCTCCCGAGTAGGTGAGCCGAGCGTATGCCTTGGCGATTCCGAACTGACGACGACCGAGCGTATCGCTTTTGATCAGCCACGACGACCCGGCAGACGTCAGCGTCACAGACTCGAGCGTCCGCCGGAGAACAAGCTGTAGGGTGTCTTCAACCGGATCGGTACTACTCGCGCCAGCGATTGTCACGGTGTTCGACGTGCTGTCGATTTTCTTGAACGTGAACTCCATCGACGCCGCAGCCACCATGGACGGCAGCGTAATGGTCCGGGAGCCGCTCGTCGCATCCACAAGAATGAGATAGCCGCGGTCATCGGCCACGACGGTATAATCCCCTGACTTGGAGATGACGGGGCAGTAGGCCGTCTGCTTCAGAACGTCGAGGAAGGTGGCCGCCCCAAACAAGTCCTTGCCAATCGTGGTAGCGCCGATGTTCGTCTGTAGCGCCGTCTTTTGTGGACCCGTCAGGGTCGACGACAGATCCTTGGTCGTCAGAACCTCTTCGCCTTCGACTTGCAAACGTCCCGCAGCCGGGCGCGTAACGCTGGTATCCGCTGCATTGCCCAATTCGAGTCCGGCGAACTGAGGAGTCGCCCCAGTGCCGAGCCCAAGGTTCG
>NZ_AZSJ01000005.1 GCF_000516555.1 Afipia sp. P52-10
TGTCCGGTATTGTTCTTTCGGCATCGGTTCGCCAGAACCTGCTGTCACTTCAGTCCACCGCTGAACTGCTCTCGACCACCCAGAACCGTCTTTCGACCGGAAAGAAGGTCAACTCCGCCCTCGACAACCCGACCAACTATTTCACTGCCGCAGCCCTCGACAGCCGCGCCAGCGACATCAACAACCTGCTGGACGGCATCAGCAACGGCGTGCAGGTGCTGCAGGCGGCCAACACCGGCATCACCTCGCTGCAGAAGCTGGTCGATAGCGCCAAATCGGTTGCCAACCAGGCGCTGCAGACCCCGAGCGGCTATTCGGCGAAGTCGAGCGTGACCTCCGCCGTCATCACCGGCGCCACCGCCGACAACCTGCTCGGCCCGGCCGGTGCGCCGACCGATGCGGCGGCTGCGGCCGGTACCGTCATCAACAACAAGGTCACGCCGACTGCAGCGCCGATGACCGGCGCGACCTTGCTGTCGGGCGCTGCGAACACGGACTCGGTTGCGGGCGACTTCACCGCCGCCGATACGATCGTCGTCAACGGCAAGACCATCTCCTTCAACAGCGGCGCTGGCACCAGCGGCACTGCGGCGGGTGGCAACCTCTCGATCGACGTCACCACCGGCACGGTCCAGGACGTCATCGATGCGGTGAACGCCATCACCGGCGGCACCTCGACGATTGCTGGCGGCGCCATCACGCTGCACACCGGCACGGCCGAGGACCTCGTGGTCAGCGGCACGGGCCTGGCCAAGCTCGGCCTGTCGGCCGGCACCACTGCCCGCACCGCGGGTGCACCTCCGGCGCTCCAGGGCCAGACGCTGACGATCGGTGCGACCGGCGGCGGCACGGCGACCAACATCACCTTCGGCACCGGTGCTGGCGAGGTGAAGACGCTGAACCAGCTCAACGAGAAGCTGGCGGCGAACAACCTGCAGGCGACGCTGTCGAGCGATGGCAAGCTGACGATCTCCACCACCAACGATGCGGCGTCGTCGACGATCGGTGCGATCGGCGGCACGGCGGCTGGTGCGGGTCAGGCGTTCGCCGGTCTGGTCGCCGGCGATCCGGTGAAGGACATGAACGCGCAGCTGACGCGTTCGAACCTGGTTGCGCAGTACAACAACATCATCAACCAGATCACCACCACCGCGCAGGATGCCTCGTTCAACGGCGTCAACCTGCTCAATGGCGACCAGCTGAAGCTGGTGTTCAACGAGACCGGTAAGTCGACCCTGAACATCCAGGGTGTCACCTTCGACCCGGCCGGCCTCGGCCTGGGCGAGCTGACCTCGGGCACCGACTTCATCGACAACGCCGCCACCAACAAGGTGATGAGCGCGCTGAACAACGCCTCGAGCACGCTGCGGTCGCAGGCTTCGACGCTCGGTTCGAACCTGTCGATCGTGCAGATCCGTCAGGACTTCTCGAAGAGCCTGATCAACGTGCTGCAGACCGGCTCGTCGAACCTGACGCTGGCCGACACCAACGAGGAAGCGGCCAACAGCCAGGCGCTGTCGACCCGCCAGTCGATCGCCGTGTCCGCCCTGGCGCTGGCCAACCAGAGCCAGCAGAGCGTGCTGCAGCTGCTGCGCTAAGCCCGGCGTTCAAGCAAATCCTGAAGCGGCGGGGGCAGCCCCGCCGCTTTCATTTTGCCAGGTTGTACAATCCCTTTGCGCTATTTCTTAACCTCGTTTTTTAGACCGCTCTTAACCATCTTTTTAAGGGCATGCCTGCATGGTGAGGAACCTCCGATTTCTCTCGGAGAACACGAGCTCACGTCACTACGCTCACACCAGAAAGGTATGATTCGTGTCCGGTATTGTTCTTTCGGCATCGGTTCGCCAGAACCTGCTGTCACTTCAGTCCACCGCTGAACTGCTCTCGACCACCCAGAACCGTCTTTCGACCGGAAAGAAGGTCAACTCCGCCCTCGACAA
>NZ_AZSJ01000006.1 GCF_000516555.1 Afipia sp. P52-10
GCGGTGGGTGGCGTCGATATCACCAACCTCATCGCTGGTGCTGCAACGCAGGTCACGTCTCATGATGGCGGCGCGCTCAGTCTGACGGCGCCCGGGACGTTGTTCGATCTTGTTTCCAGTGGTCCAGTCTACTTTCCGGTCGCGTGCAACGTCGTGATCATCGGGACGATTCGCGGCAACGGCGGATCGTCCTCGCATCAAATCCCAGGAGCCGGCGTCTACCCGTCCGAAGGCAAAGATATGACCTTCGGCATCTATGTGAATGACGGCCTGATCCCCGGTTCTGATCTGACCTTTACGTGGGCCACGACGCTTGCCGCCGGCGTCGTGTTTCCGCTCCCAGCCGACTTCAGCATGGTGGTCATGGGACAAGCCGTGATCCCCGCCGGCACGCACACCGTCAAGATCAAGGCCCGGTACATTCGTTACGAGAGCGGCGTCACGGACTGGCGCTCTTACGTGCGGGTGACATCCGCAAAGATGGTCATGACCCAAAACCGCAGGTAGCTATGACGTTTCCCACCTATCATACCGGATCAGTGAGCGTGAGTGACGGTGGCGTCGTCGTCACCGGCCTCGACACGCGCTGGCAACGTGTCAACGTCCGCGAAGGTGACCGCATCATCATCGATCCGGACGCAGGCCATCCCGAAGTGACGATCCTGTCAATCGAGGATGCGACGCATCTGACGCTGGCACAGCCCTGGACGCATGGTGACAAGGCCGCCGNGTCGTATCGGATCATCAAGGGCTCGATCGATCGCACGGTCGGCGCGCGCTCGTTTGAAGACATCGACAAGGCGCTGGCGGCGCTCAATGCCGACGGCTTCTACCACTTCGTGCCGCCGGCCGACGACGGACCGGACGAATCCGATGGNTACGATGGTCAGTACGCCTATCAGGAATCGACCCGCAAGAAGTGGATCAAGGAGGACGGCGCGTGGCGATATCTCGGCGTCACCGATGCGATCTTCTCGCGCTATGACATCCTGATGGATGATCCCGGTCAGCCGGGTTCCGGCGAACAGCTCTTGAAGTGGGTTGCGCCGTCCGTGGTCACCTTCCGCGCCGGGCTTGCGGAAAGCCGCGCACGGGCGGACATCGCCGCCACGGCAGCCGCCACGTACGCACTGCGCAAGAATGGCGTCGCGTTTGCCACCATGACGTTCGCGGCGGCTGCCAGTGTCGCAACCTTCACGCTTGCGGCCGACACGTCATTCGCCGCAGGCGACGTGCTCACTATCGTTGCACCCAATCCCCGCGACGCCACCCTGAAAGGCGTTGCGGCCACCATCGTCGGCTATCGCTAAGAAAGGACGCTTCCAATGGCCGTTACCGCGAATGTCTACAACCACTACATGGCGCTGATCGCCGCACAGACGATCAACAACGCCAACCTCAAGCTGATGCTGCTGAAGTCCACGGCATCGTTCAACGCCGCGCACACCACCGTTGATGCGGTCGCCGGCGCCGGCCCGACCCGTGCGCACGAGTTCTACGGCAATGGTTGGCCGCAGGGCGGCAAGGCGGTGACGAACGTCGCGGCAACCACGATCACCACCAACGATGCCAAGCTTTCCGGCGATCAGACCTCGCAGACTGCGAGCGGTGGCAACATCGGCCCCTGTCGTTATGTGCTGCTGTACGACGCAACCAGCATGAAGCCGCTCGTGCTCTATGACCTCGGCCAGGACGAGTATGCCGGCGACACCACCGACTTCAAGTTGACCTTCGACCTGCTGGGTTCGCCCGGCACGATCTACACCTTGACGGTCTGACCGATGCTCGCATTCGGCGCACTGGAAGAACATCCGCTCGGCGACTACGGCTTCGCGGGTCCAGGTGTGAACCTGAGCCTGCCGCCGGTCGATCTGCTGGCGGACGTTCGCCCGGCCGCCGCGCGCGCGGGTCGCAATGTCGCGCTGCCTGCGGTCGGCGTGGCTGCGCAGACGATGGTTATAACGCCGCAACCCGGCAAGTGGCTGGGTCTGCCCAGCATCGCGATCGCGGCCGATGCCAAGTCGGCAACGATCGGTTTCGGCCGCGCGGTGACGCTCCCGGCAGTGATGTTGTCCGCCGACGTGCCGGCGCCGATCCTGCGTCTCGGCAAGAACATCAATCTGGTGCGCGTGCCGATCGCGATGACGCTGCCACCGGTGATTGTTTCGCCCGGCAAGTGGCTTTCGTTGCCGCCCGTGACGATTGCGGCGGCTCCCAAGTCCATCGGGGCTCTTGCCGGCCGATGGATGAAGCTGCCGGCGGTGCCGCTCACCTTGCAGTATGGGCCGTTGGTCATCCAAGCCGGCCGTATCTTCAATCTGGCGCACACGTTCCAGCGCACCAATGATGTAGGCGCACTCGCCGAAGGCGCGCTGGGCGAATTCGCGCTTGGCGGCGAAGGCGCGCCGCTGACGCAGACCTATTCGCGGCCGGTTTCAATCCGCTTTAACGCAACGCAGCCGACCATTCTTGCGGGCCGCAATCTCTCGCTGCCGCCAGTTCAACCGGTTGTTCAGCTCCCATCGCCAGAAGTCATCGCGCGCAGCCGCCGCAAGCGCGTGAGTGTCGTCACTAGCTAAAGAGGTTCGTTCCATGCCAAAGCTTTTCGACCGCGTGAAGGTCAACGTCCCGACCGCCGGCACCGGCTCGATCACGTTCGGTCCCGCATCGTCCACCGCGTTCCTGACGCCAACTGAAGCCGGCGCGATCGACGGCGATACCGTACGCTATATCCTGGTGGATGGCACCGACTTCGAAGAAGGTGTCGGCACGATCTTCTCGTCGGCTGCGCAAATGGCCCGCACGACGGTCACCAAGTCCAAGATCGGCGGCGTCGTGGGGGCGACAAAGATCAACCTGAGCGGCACGGCAGTTCTCGCGTTCACCGCATCGGCATCCGACATCCTCAATCCAGCGAACAATCTTGCGGACCTGCTGGATAAGGCAGTCTCACGCACGAACCTTGGGCTCGGCACTGGGGCGACTCCTCAGTTCGCCGGACTCGAATTGGGCAATGCAGCGGATACCAGCGTTACGCGCCCGGCTGCGGGACGTTTGCAAGTCGAAGGCGAAGAGGTTCTGAC